>JAKIWY010000113.1 GCA_022749835.1 Thermoplasmata archaeon
CCGGCCGGGCGACCGGGACGAACCCTTCCCGCTGGAAGATCGCTTCCCACTCCTTGTGGACCAGGTCGAGTCCTCGGCGCAGGGCGTCCTCCTCGGGCAGCTTGTCGACGGTCTTTCGGGCATGCAAGAACGCTTCGTACAGGGGAATCAGACGGCGCAGGAAGCTCGCCGTCGCCTCCCGATGGGCGACCTCCCGCTCCCGCTCGCTGCGACGGCGGAAGTTCTCGAATTCCGCGAGGAGGTACTTGAACCGGGTCGCCCAATCTTCGACCGGAGCCTCCTTCGAGGCCGGTGTTTCGGTTTCCAGCGGAGCGGGCGGGGAGGGTACCTCGCCGGCACCTTCCGACTCGGATGCGGGTGGGTTCGGCTTGTCGACCTCTGGCATGCCGCTCTCCGTGCGACCGAGCCGAGAAAATCGATGCTATTTGCCGTCTCCGGAGAAACCGCCGGGCACCATCTCCGGGTCGCGCCGTGGGTCCGCGCGTTCCCTACCTGGGCGTTCCCAAGGCGCGCACCCGGAGGCCCTGGTGCGCCATCTCGGTGATCGGCTCGGCGAGAACTACGGCAATGCCACGGAGGTCGAGCCCCAACGGCCTTCCTCCACCACCAGGGTGACCGCGACCGCGCGGGCGTCGGCGAGGCCGCAGTCGAGGACGAACGTCTGGTTCTGATCGATGACGAACGGGACCCGGGTCCGGTCGAACCCGGCCCAGCCGCCTCCTGGGGTGTACATGGCAAGCAGATCCCCCGTCGTCCCTCCAAGGACGGTGACGTTCACGAACGTCACGTTCGAACCCGCGGAGTCTCTCAATTCGAAGCGGACGTCCGCGGTCGTGGGTCTGACGACCGTCCCGCCGCTCACGGCCCTCGCGAGTCCCAGCGTTCCCTGAGGGAGGAACCGGAACACGAAGCAGTACTCGGTCAGGCCGGCCCCGGGTCCGCTGCAGCCTCCCGGACCGTCCGTCGTCCCGTTCGCCGTGATCGGATGGATCAGACCGGGCACGATGCCCGCTCCGATCATGGGAGTGCCCGGTCCCCTCGGCGAGCTCGAATGGGACAATGATCCGAGGTAGATCCCGTCCCCGAAGATCGCGACCACCGATGTGACCAGCAGGATCAGTACGAAAAGCCGGAGACGCGCACGTGGAGGGAGTCGGGCCGCATGCGAAGCTCTGTCACTTTCGGGGGATCGTCCCGGCGCCGTCGCGTCCGCGAATTCAGCGGCCATCGAACTCCTCCGGGTCCGCCCGGAACCCCAAGGCGCCGACCCCACTTGAAGGGTCGTTTCTCGCCGGCATTTTCCCCCGCTTGCCAAGGCTTATTATGCGTAGCCCGCTCGGTAGAATTGACCCGTTCCGGGCCCCCGTTTCCATGGCAAAAGAGGGCAGTGCTGTCGCCGCCTACGACGCGAGTTCCATCCAGATCCTGGAGGGGCTCTCCGCCGTCCGGCGACGCCCGGGAATGTACATCGGCTCGACAGATACCCGCGGCCTCCACCACCTGATCAACGAGGTCGTCGCGAACTCGATCGACGAGGTCTTGGCCGGCGCCTGCACGGAGATCGGGCTCACGCTCCACAAGGACGGCTCCTGCACGGTCGTAGACAACGGACGGGGCATCCCGGTCGAGAACCACCCGCGCTACGGAAAGCCGGCGCTCGAGATCGTGATGACGATCCTGCACGCGGGCTCGAAGTTCGACCGGAACGCCTACAAGGTGTCGGGCGGGCTTCACGGGGTCGGGTTGCACGTCGTCAACGCGCTCTCGGAGTGGTTCGACGTCAAGGTCAAGCGCAACGGCCACCTCTACCAGCAGCGGTACGCTCAAGGCGCCCCCGAGGGCCCCCTGAAGGAGCTCGGGGAAGCGGAGGGGACCGGCACCGAGCAGACGTTCAAGCCGGACCCGACCGTCTTCGAGACCGTGGTGTTCGACCGGGAGACGGTCGAGCGGCGACTCAAGGAGCTCTCCTTCCTCAATCCCCAGGTCACGATCCGCTTCACGGACGAGCGGGACGGCACCCAGCAGACGTTCTACCATGCCGGCGGCATCACCGAGTTCGTCACCGACCTCAACACCGCGAAGAACGTCCTGTTCCCGACCCCGATCTTCCTGCACGCGAAACGGGACACGACCGACATCGAGGTCGCCATCCAGTACAACGACGGCTACAACGACACGACGCTCGCCTTCGTGAACGATATCAACACGGTCGACGGCGGGACGCACGTCGTCGGGCTGCGTGCCGCGCTCACCCGGACGCTCAACGATTATGCGCGCTCGCACAATTTCGTCAAGGGCGACAAGGAGGCGCTCACCGGGGAGGACGTCCGCGAGGGCCTGACTTGCGTGCTTTCCGTCAAGGTCCTCGAGCCCCAGTTCGAGGGCCAGACGAAGGCGCGGCTCGGCAACTCGGAGGTCAAGGGGCAGGTCGAGAGCGCCGTCAACGAGAAGCTCTCGGAGTACCTCGAAGAACACCCGGGTCCGGCGCAGACGCTCATCTCGAAAGCCGTCCAGGCGTCGCAGGCGCGCGAGGCGGCCCGCAAGGCGCGCGAACTGACGCGGCGCAAGGGCCTGCTCGAGGGCGGGGGCCTCCCCGGAAAGCTCGCCGACTGCCATTCCCGCGACCCGGCGATCTGCGAACTGTTCCTCGTGGAGGGGGACAGCGCCGGCGGAACGGCAAAGCAGGGCCGGGACCGGGAGTTCCAGGCGATCCTACCGTTGCGCGGGAAGATCCTGAACGTCGAGAAGGCGCGACTCGACCGGATGCTGCAGAACGAGGCGATCCGCTCGCTCATCACGGCGATCGGGACGGGGATCGGCGACGAGCTCGACCTCACCAAGCTGCGCTACCACAAGATCATCCTGATGACGGATGCCGACGTCGACGGCTCGCACATCCGCACGCTCCTTCTGACCCTCTTCTACCGCAAGATGCCGGCACTCGTCAAGGAAGGCCACATCTACATCGCGCTGCCGCCGCTCTACCGGCTCCAGAAGGGCTCGAAGATCGTCTACTGCTTCGCCGACGCCGAGCGCGACAAGGCGCTCAAGGAGATGGGGCAGAAGGGCGTCACGATCCAGCGCTACAAGGGCCTCGGCGAGATGAACGCCGAGCAGCTTAGGGACACCACGATGCGCCCGGGCCACCGCGTCCTCCTCAAGGTGACGGTCGAGGACACGGCGAAGGCGGAGAACCTGTTCTCCATCCTGATGGGGGAAGAGGTCGAGCCCCGCCGTCTGTACATCCAGGAGCACGCGGTCGAAGTGACGAACCTCGACATCTAGGATGCCGGCAGAAAGGGCCGCAGGGTCGCCGAAGGTGGAGTCGGTCGCCGACGCCCTCGCTCAGCTGGGTCGGCCCCCCGGTTCCCCCCCGTCGCGCCCGGTGCTCCACGGCGCCGCCGGTACCTTGGTCACGGTCGGTATCCTCAGCGGTCGTCGGGCCGTCACGTACTCCGGGGCCTTCGTCAGCGACGGCGTGGTCCGCCTCGTCGGCCCGGCGCCGCCGCCCAGCGGCCTCGCAGAGACCCTCGCCGCTCCGACCGATTCCACGCGGGCCATCGTCGACCTCCTTGTCGAGGCGACCCGGCTCTACCTGGAGCGGGTCGAGGAGGTCGACCTCAAGCTCGCCGCGACCGAGGAGCACGGCCGCTCGGTGCCGCTCCACGAGGTCTGGAGCCTGCATAGGGATTCGGCCGGGGTGGACGCGCAGGTCGGCCGCGCGCTCGTGGCGTCCGCGGAGCTCTCCGGGCCGCTCGCCCGGTCGTTCCCGGGGATCGAGAAGGTCCTTCCGTCGATCGTCGCCGAGCTCGAGCGCACGAGCGCGCTCTGCGCCCAGACCCGACAGGCGCTCAGCGACCTCATCCTATTGCGGAACGCCGAGGAGTCGAACCGGATCGCCACGGCGGCGAACGAGCTCTCCCGTACCTCCAACCGCATCGCGGCCCTCGCCAACATCTCCAACATCCGCATGCTCGGCCTCACCTACGTGGCGCTCCTCCTCGGCCTCGTCAGCGCCGTCGTGCTGATCCCGAACACCGCGGCGACGATCCTCGGGATGCCGTCGGCCGGTTGGGTCCCGGGAGTTTGGGTCGACGCGATCCTCATCGTGCTCGCCGTCGTCCCCGTCGTTCTCGTCTTCTCCCGTCGCTGGGTCCTCGGAATGCTCAGGGGATTCTCTAGCTATGAGAGGCGGGCCCGTGAGGGTCTCTCCGACCTTCCCGAGCTCTCCCCCGACGCGGCCGCTGACCCATCGGACGCCTCCGCACTGGCCGCGGCGACTCCCCGGGGACCGCCCACCGCCCCGAAGCCCTAAAGACAGGGCCGGGGTCCGGCCGCCCGTGACGCCTCCGGTAACGCCTCCCGTGGTCTTCCAGGGAGCCCTGGTCGTCAGCCAAGACTCCCAGCGTAGGGTCCTCCGGACCGACGTCCGGGTCGAGGGGGGCCGGTTCGTGCATGTCGGGCCGTCCGCCCCAACGGAAGGCGCCGAGGTCGTCGACGCCCATCGGCTCGCCATGGTCCCGGGGTTCGTGAACGTCCACGCCCACGTCGCCATGTCCCTGCTTCGCGGGATCGCGGACGACCGGGACCTTTCGGGCTTCCTCGAGACCCTGTTCGCGGTGGATGCGAAGCGTACCGCGGAAGACCTCGAATCGGGCTCCGCGGCGGGGATCTCCGAGATGCTCCTCAGCGGAACGACCTCCTTTCTCGACCTCTACTACGGCGAGGACGCCGTCGCCCGGGCGGTCCGGCGCCTCGGCATCCGCGGCTTCCTCGGCTGGGCCGTGCTCGACCCGGCGATGACGACCCAGAAGGGGAAGCCGCTCGACAACGCCCGCTCGTTCATCCGCTCCCACCGGGAGGATCCCCGGGTGACCCCGCTGGTCGCTCCGCAGGGCGTCTACGTCTGCAACGAGGAGACATGGCTGGGGGCTCGGGATCTTGCGAAGGAGGAGGGCACGCTCGTGCACTACCACCTCTCCGAGACCCGCCGGGAGGTTCACGAGCACGAGGCGAAGACCGGTCAGCGTCCGGCCATCTGGCTCGAGAAGATCGGCTTCTTCGCACCGGGTTCGATCGCCGCCCACTGCGTCTGGCTGACCCGTCGGGAGGTCGAGATCCTCGCCGGGCACAAGGTGGGGGTCGCCCACTGCCCGAGCTCGAACATGAAGCTCGCCACGGGCGGGGTCGCCCCGGTGGTCGACCTCCGCGAAGCCGGTGCGACGGTCGGGCTGGGCACCGACTCGGTCGCCTCGAACAACAGCCTCTCCATGCTGAGGGAGATGCACGTCGCCGGCCTCCTCCAGAAGCACCAGCGCTGGGAGGCGAGCGCGCTCACGGCCCAGCAGCTGCTTGACATGGCGACGATCGACGGGGCGAAGATGCTCGGCCGCGGCAGCGATCTGGGCTCGATCGAGGTGGGAAAGCGCGCCGACTTCTCCCTGTTCCGCCTCGACCACCCGACGCTGTTGCCGGCGCGGGCGGAGGCGCTCATCTCCCACCTCGCCTACTCGGCGTCGGAGGAGTCGGTCGACTGCGTCTACGTCGAC
>JAKIWY010000114.1 GCA_022749835.1 Thermoplasmata archaeon
CGCCGGGGGTTCGACCACCTTCGGCTCGGGAACACACGGGTTAGCGTAGCGCCCACGACCCCCCTCCGTCGCGCGGTCGCATCGCCCGGCGAGATGTTGCTCCGCGAGGCGCGGACGGCGGTGATAGCCGGCGACGGGGACGCGCGGGGACGTTCTATGCGCCGCCGAAGGAGACGACGGCATCCGTGAGGATGCCGAGCGTGAATCCCACGACGATCCCCATCCATGCGGCCGTCTTGGTGTCCGGAACCATCATCGGCCGGATCATCTCGAGAACGACGTAGATGATCGCGCCGGCCGCCAGTCCAAAGAACAGGATGGAGAGGGCATTGGAATAGAAGACGCTCCCCACGACGGTTCCGAGGAAGGTCGGACCCCCACCGACCAGACCGAGGGCCGAAAGCCGCCGCCAGGAGTAGGAGCGGCCCGTGAGGAGTCCGGGGCCTAGGATGCCGAAGCCTTCCGTGGCGTTGTGGGAGGCGAAGCCGATCACCAGCACCGTTCCGGCCGCGATGGCGCCCCCGGCATAGGCGGTCCCGATGGCCAGCCCTTCGGAAAAGTTGTGGAGACCGATCCCGATGGCGATCAGTGTGGAGATCGTGATCGCATCCACCACGAACGGGGTCGTGGGCGGGCCGTTCGCTTCGGCCTTCGCGGCCGAGCGCCGGATGCGGGCGATGTAGACCTTCTCGAACGCTCCGAGGGAGAGGAAACCGACGAACCACCCGAGGAGGAGCAGCCCGATGTAGAGGACGGCGAGGGTCCCGTCGCCCCCGCCCTGGGCCGGGATCTGGGCGCTGACGCGTTCGTTCGCGTTCTTCAGTACGTCATAGAAGAGGAAGAGAAGGATCCCCGAGGCGAGGGCGCTCAGGAAGACCCGGGCGGTCCGGGACATAGAGTGCTTCAATCCGACGAGGAGCCCGAGGAAGATCGTGAATCCCGCGAACGCCCCGAGCCCGAAGACCTGCCATTCCGTGGGCCCCCCCGTCATTCGCACCGACCGGGGCAGGCACTCGGAAGAGAATGATAAGCGGCATGTCAGTGAACGGACTACACTTATATTCACGGTGTGACTTCTCTTCGCGGGCCCAGGTTCTCAACAGCACCATGGTGGACCGTCGCACGCCGCCCACGTTCTGGCTCCAACTCCTCCAGGCCCTGGTCGCTCGGGAGGCCGTGGAGCAGCTGGGACTCTCGGGACGCGCGACGGCCTCGCTCCTCGGGCTCGCCCCGTCGGCCGTCTCGCAGTACCTCTCGGGGAAGCGGCTCGGAGCGAGGTTCCTGAGGTACTCAACTCATGCGGGAGCCCGGACGATCGCGCGGAGGACGGCCGAGAGGTTGCGGACCCTCCCGTCCGGAGCCGTGGAAGGGACGATCGTCATGATGGAGGGTGCCTCGGGACTGGCCCGGTTGTTCGAGGGGTCTCCCGGAGCCTCGCTTCCGGGATCGGCGACCTATCCCGAAGTCGCCTCCGCGCCCCTCCGGTCCCGGGAGATGGCCGCCTGGTTGCGCCACCGCATCCGGGCGGAACAGACCGCCGTTTCTCAATCGATGAGGTTGGCGCAGAAGGCGCGGGACGAGCTCACCCGGGCCATCCTCCGTCAGATCGCCTCGGATAGCCTGCGCCATGCCGAGATCGTGGCCTCCCTGGCGACCTACCTCGACCGCGGGATCTCCTCCTCGCTGGCCTCAGGGATCACGCCGAGGGAGGTGAAAGCCCTCATCGAAGGGGAGCGACGGGCCGAAGCCCAGGCCGATGCGCAGCTCGCGCAACATGTGAGCGGTACGCTGGCGTTGCTGGTGGCCAGCATGGAGGCCGACGAAAGGAAACACACCGACCTCCTGCAGGGCCTCCTGACCACGGGATTCGCTTCCGCGCCCCCTCCGTCGTCCGGGTCGCCGTCGGTCCCGCCCAAGATCCGGAACACCCGGGCGGGTGCCCCATCCCGGGGAAGCCCGGCGTAGCCACCTCGGGAGCATGAATGGGCCCTGCCCACGAGCTCCGCGCTGCCGGTCAACGGTAGGAAGACCGTTGTGGATGATTCCCGGACAATCGGATCCGTGGGCTGCTCCGGACGCACCCGTCCCAGCGGCCGGGGGCTGAGTTGGCTCGAAGGATTCGGAGAGGGAACCCCTACCCCACCGAGGCGCTCATCCCCCGAAGCCGCAAGCGGCCCCACTGAGCCTATAGTACTTCCACTTGAGCGCCTCGCCCCGCCGGTGGGTCGGGCTCGATTCCGCGGCGACCCCCGATCGAGGGGCGGAATGGATCGACCTTCGGTATCGGAGAGACCGGTCCACGGCAACCCATTTCCCGTGGGAATGGAATAGCTCGAGAGGATGAAGGACTCCGGCCCGCGGCGAAAGATGAAGACCCGGACCGCTGCCCTAGTCGCGGCCGCCATCGTGGGTGTGGTGGTCGTGGTCGTGGTCTTCCAGCCGTTCACCCCTCGTCCCCCGCCGCAGGTCGAGGTCATGGGGATCAAGTGGACCTTCGACCAGGGGAACACCTCCCAGGGGATTCCCTGGTTCCTGCCGTTCGGCACGAACGACTCGGGGGGCGCGAACGGGTTCCCGATCTACGTTTCCTCCGGCGCCACGTTCACCGTTTCCGTATACCTCGCCAACACCGACAAGCAGGCCCACAGCCTTGTGCTCGTCGAGATCAAGCCGCCGTTCCGGGTGGCGAGTGCCCACCCCGCCCCCCCAACGATCATTCAACCGGGTCAGGACGGATGGCTCGAGGTCGGGGTGATTGTCGATGCCCCGGGAGGCTCCGCCACAACGGGCTCGGGAACGCTCGGGTTCACGTAGCGCGCGGTGGCTCCATCTCGGGCAGGGGCCCGGAGTGGATGCTGGAGGGGTCCGGGGCTAGCATCATCGCTCTCCGCAGGGACGGTGCACCCGCGCAGGTTCAGCGTGTCGCGGACATTCGCTTCAGGAATCTCTTGGCTAACCCGTGCAAGAGCCCGTAATCCGGAGGTGTTTCCGTACCACGTTCCCCTCCCCGCACGATCACCAGCGAATCCTGGGGAAGACGGGTGGGAGAGGAGCACTCGACGCCCTGCCCCACCACCTCCGCGTAGGGTGTAAATACGCACCGCCCGCCTAGTACGTGCGAGGAACGGCCGCGATGGAAGGCGAGACGGGCGCCGCTGGGCCGGTACGTTCACCAGAGACCGCGGCGATCGCAGAATTCGAGCCCGGCGGCGAAGGAGGATCGGGCGATCCCTCCCCTCGGTCGCGCCGGCCGGGACGACGATGGGGGGTTGCCGTGGCCGTCGTGACGGTAGTTCTCGCGGGGTCGCTAGGTAGCGCCTGGTCGAACGGGTGGCTCCGGTCGACCCCCTCCTCCGGGAGCGTAGCGCCCAGCTCTCCCTGCACCGAGCCGCCCGTCCTGCTCCACGGTTCCCTTTCCCTCCTGTTGGACCCTCGAAGCAACGTCACGTTCGAGAACCTCACCTCGGGGTTCGGGAACAAGACCGGGCATTGTGCCACCCTGGGGCTTGGTGCGAGCCCCGCCGGCGGGGACCTCGTATCCTTACGCTCCGGAGCGGCGGACTTCCTCGTGTTGGGTTCGGCTCCGACCCGCGCCGAGCTCGCCCAGCTGCCCGACCCCGCCCTGTACCTCCCGGAGGTTCTGGGTGCCGTGGAGGTGATCTACCACCTGCCGACCGCGAAAGGGGGATTGAACCTGACCCCCTCCGCCTTGGCGGGGATCTATCTCGGAACAGTCCGGAACTGGAGCGATCCATCCCTCTCCGTCCTCAATCCGGGGGCGTTCGACGCCTCGGCCGGCCCGCTCCTCCCTGCCTACCTTGCCGGAGATACGGCCGCCACGACGAGCCTGAGCGAGTACCTCTCCGCCGCGAATCGATCCTGGAACCTGACGATTGGCCCTAGCCCTTCCAGCGCGGGTTTCCATGGAACGTCAGTGAACGGGACCGAGGCGATGGTCCGGTACGTCGCGTCGACGCCGGGAGCCCTCGGGTACGTCGGGGACCGGAGTGTCACGGACGCTAATGTGGGCATTGCTCGGCTCATGGACCGGGCCGGCGATTGGGCGTCTCCGAACTCCACGGGGCTCACGAACGCGGCCATCGCCGTCGGCGGGGCTATCCTCAACGCGTCGGCCCTACCCGGAAGGAGCCTCGCCCCGGGGCCCGACCTCACAGCCGCCAACGCGTCCGGGAGCTGGAGCTACCCGCTCACTACGTTCGACTACGTTGTCCTGTACCAGGATCTGGGTCCGGGCCACGGGGGGGGGTTCAACGACTCCGCGGCGCTGTGGCTGCTCTCGTTCCTCTTGTGGATGGCGAACGGGGGACAGACCGTGGTCGCCGGATTCGGATTCCTCCCGCTCCCCGGTCTGATCTCGGCGCTCACCGTCTCAATCTTGGAGAAGGTCACCTACGACGGGAAGAATGTCCTCTCCGGTAACCTCGGCGGAGGAGAGGGATCGGGGGAAGGCGGGAACGAGACGGGGGGGTAATGAGGACCGTGACCCCCCCGTGCCGGAGAGGTCGACGAGACGGCCTGCGGGACCGGCCGGGGCGAACTCGAGCGACCGCTCGTCTCTTTCTCGATACGGCCAATAAATAGGTCGCCCGAGATAGTTCAGCGTGATGACCCCGCCACCGCCTCAGAACTTGATGGCTTGGGCTTTGGCGCTCTTGGCAACGGCGGTCGTCATGGCCTCCGGACTGACCGGGCTGTCCGGCGCCCGGCCGCTCTCCCCTTCCGGCCATTCCGATCGGGCGGTCGGGAACGCCGTGGGCACCGGCGGGATCATCGCCTCCGTTACCGTCGGCAAGAATCCGCTCCCTCCCCTCTACGACCCCGCGAACGGAAACCTGTACGTGGTCAACTACGACGCGGCCAACGTGAGCGTGATCTCGGGATCCTCGGATTCGATCGTCGCCTCCATCGCGGTCTCGACGCAGCCGGTGAGCCCGGCCCTCGACCTTTCCACGGGCGACGTGTATGTTCCGAACGAGGGAACGAACAACGTGAGTGTCATCTCCGGGGCCACGGACCGGGAGGTCGCGTCGATCCCGGTCGCCGCGGTTCCCCTCCCTCTCCCGCCGGTGTACGACCCACTCACCGGGACCTTGTTCATTGCGAGCGCGCTCTCGGAGAGCCTCGTCGTCGTTTCGGGTTCGACGATGGCCGTGCTCGCGACCATCCCCCTTCCCGGGCACCCGCTCCTTCCGACGTTCGACGGCGCGAACGGGAATCTCTACGTCCCCATCGAGGGCACGGACAACCTCAGCGTGGTATCCGGGAGCACGAACATGGTGACCGGCAACCTCACCCTGGGAGGATCCTATCTACAGACGGGCACATACGACGGCGCCAACGGCAATCTCTACTTCCCGGAGATCTCCGGTTTCGGGCCGAACGCCCCGGGCACCGTGGTCATCGTTTCCGGCCGAACGAACCAAGTGGTACGGACGGTCGCGGTGGGACAGGTTCCGGAGACCCCGGCCGTGGA
>JAKIWY010000115.1 GCA_022749835.1 Thermoplasmata archaeon
GCGTCGACCTCGCCGTGGACCGCCGACGCCCAGATCACCACCGGATTGAGGAACCATGCCATGGCGAGGAGTGTTCCCCGGCCCTCCCCGGAGCGGCGCCCCACGGCGTACAATAGGAGGGCGACCCCCACGTCGGCCAGGATGAACGGGAGCTTCAGCAGGAAGAGTATCCCGGGCGTCGGCATGAACGGGACGAGCATCTGCGTGCGTTCGGAGACGCCGACGAGCGACGGGTAGAACTGGACGAACGTCGACGGCGGCTGAAAGAACGCCGCCAGGCGGAAGAGCGGAAGCTGGAGCAGCGGGCCGAGAGGGGGATTGTAGAAGGTGTTGGCGCTGTAGAGGTTCCCGGTATAGAGGAGGTGGACCGTGCTGAGGGTGAAGAACGGGGTGTCGATCCCCCAGGAGGTCAGCGGGGCCAGGAGGAGGCGGACGGCGAGACCGACGAGGAGGAGGAGCCTGAGTCGCCGGTGCTCCCTACCGGTCGCAAATGCACGGCCCCACTTTGCCGTGGTGAGTAGGAGCTCCGTCCACGACGCGGGCCAGCGGGGGATCTTCAGAGCTTTCGCCTCACGAGCGGGGCTCTCGGGAGGTCGCCGCTCCCCCCGGCGCCACGTGGCCCCCCGGTTCCCCGGGAGGATCGGGGCTCGGGGTCTCCCCGCCGAAGAGGAGCGCCCGGACCGGCGCGAGAATCCTCGGCATCAGGCTCCCCCACTCGAGCTCCCGGGCGGCCGTTCGGGCACCGATCGAGAGTTGGGCGCGCAGTGCCGGTTCGGTCCACAGGCGCTGGAGCGCTCCGGCCAGCGCTCCCGGCTCGTCGGCGCGGTAGACGAGTCCACAGTGGTAGGCATCCAACAGTTCGCTGCACGGAACCGCCGTCGAGGTGACGACCGGACAACCATAATGGATGGCCTCCACCGCGGAGGTGCCGAACCCCTCCGCGTCGGTGATCGCCGATAGCACCAACGCCCAAGCCTCGTTCAGCCGCTCGGCGAGGCTCCCATCGGGGACGCGGCCTAGGAAACGCACTCTCTCGGAGAGCCCGAGCTCCTCGGAGAGCGTCTCGTAGCGTCCCTTCCACGGCCCGTCGCCCACGAGCTCGAGGTGGATGGCCGTCCCGCGACGTTGGAGCTCAGCGACTGCGGAGAGCAGGAGGTCGACCCTCTTGTAGGAGTGGGCCGGATCCAGCGCCCCGAGAAAGATGATGGGGTGCCCCGCCCCGGGACGAGCGTCACCGGCCACCCCGGTTCCTCCGGCAACGGGCGGGTGACCGTCACCAATGTAGGGGCCGGTGGGGACGACCGAAACTCGGTCGGGGTTCACCCCTCGGGTCGACAGCTTCTCCCGATAGTGGGCGCTCGTCACCAGCACGTGCGCCGCCCGCCTAAGGAGGCGGTCCTCTACCGATTGATAGTACCGGTGCCATCGGGGTTCCACGCCGATATCCGCGTGGTACGTGGCGACCCACGGGATCCGGTTGAGGCGGGCGAACGCCTGTGCGCTGGCGCCGGTCGGGGAGGGCTGATTGGTCCAGATGAGGTCCGGCGCGAATCTCCTGAGATGCCCCCAAAGCAGCCAGGGAAGGACGAACTTCTCCCCGGCGATCGAGGTGGAGCCAAGGTAGTCGACCGGGACACCGGCGGCCGCCGCCGCATCCTTGGGGCCGCGGCCGCTCCGGTGATCGAAGGGCAGGTTGAGCTCGGAGGTGAATACACGTACCTCCGCAACCTCCTGGAGGGCGCGGGCGGTGAACAGGTGGTATCGCTCGCTCCCGCCGACCGATGGATAGAACCCGTGACTGACAATCGCGACCCTTTTGCGGACGCCCGTCGCAGGACCGCGAGCTTCCGTCGGCGGGAGGACCAGCGACACCAAGACCACCTAGGGAGCGCCGGGGCTCCCCCCGGGGCGAGGGATCTTGAGCACGGCGACCAGCTCGGGACCGTCGGGATCCTCCCTCAGCGCGAATGCCCCGAGCCCGCGCTCCAGGCCGTACATCCGGCCTCCCAGGAGCTGCGAGGCGCTGCTTCGCAAAGCGGACCGCGATCTGCCGCCCCGTCGATCAAGTTCCCCCGGCCCCGCCGAGAGTCCCCGGAACGCCGCGACGGCGATCTCGACGGGTAGTGGGTGGGCGTCGCCCCGGCCGCTTCGCAGCTGACCCACCTCGAGTCCGCTCCGGCGGGCGAGCGCCCGGATCGATCGGGGACCAAAGTAGAACAGGTGAATTCCCGGAATGAACCACGACCACGTCACTCCGGTGGCCCGCGCGAGTTGGGAGTCGGCGTTGGGGACCCTGAGCAGGATCCGCCCGTTGGGCGTCAGGTGCCGCCGGGCGACCGAGAACGCCCTGTACGGGTCGGGGAGATGCTCGAGCCAGTGGCTCATGACGATCAGGTCGAACTCACCGAGCCGGTCGAGCTCTTCCACTCCGGAGCCGGCGATCACCGGCACCTGGCATCGCTCGGAGGTGCGTCGCGCGGTCTCCGGGTCGAGCTCGATGCCGGTCGCCTTCCATCCGCGCCGACGACCCGCCTCCAGGAAATGGCCACTCGAGCAGCCCATGTCGACCAGCGACCCGGGGCCCCCGGTCATCGCTTCGACCCCTTCGAGGAGGGCGCAGAGGTATCCGATGCGATGCTCCCGGGAAGGCTCAGGTCCTTCGTAGGTCACTCGAGCGTAGCCGTTCCACTCATACTGCGGCGCGAGTTCGCCGACCCCGGGAAGCGGCCAGAAGAACGCGACGCCGCACACCCGACATTCGTAGACCGGGTTCCCACGTCTCCCATACCGGCGGGAACGGTCGGGCGAGGGAGCCGAGCACACCGGACATGTCGAGGGGGGTCGGCCAGCTTGCCTGAGAGCCATGTGAGCGTGAAGCAGCTCCCTATCCGGCCGGACGGCCAAGGCGTTGTCGCACGACTCGAGTCTGCCTCCACCCCGAAGGCCGGCGCGACCGGACGCAACGCTTCACCACCGGAGCGGTCCCCCGTAGACCCTCTCGACTCTCGGCGCGTTGCGCGTGGGCCCGGCTCCCGCCACCCGCGGTGGAGAAGGCCCGCAGGGGACTAACGGCCCGCCAGCATGCTCGCCGGGTTGGTGCTGTGGGAGAAGTGCGTGGCCGCAAATCGGCACAGTCCGTCCCGGTTCGGCTCGCAGGCGGCGCAGTTCCGTTCCGCGGGCACGGGCGCCCGGGTGTGGTCGGAGCGGATCTGCATCAGGGCGGCGTGCAGCCAATGCTCCTCGGCCTCTCCATACGGAACCTGAACCCACCCTTCGTGCTCGCCTTCGCCTAACTGGTCTCCATACCAGACGACGCCGAACTTCGGACGTACCTTGAGCATCGCGTGGACGAGTCGGCATTCGGCGATCGCCTGCAGCACGTCGAAGGAGCGGCCGTGGACCTCCACGCGGGCGTCGTGGTAGCCCATGAACAGGTGGGTCGCCTTGTACTCCACCGGAAAGACCGAGCCGTCGCCCTTTCGGACGACCAGGTCCGGTCGGCCGCTCAGGCCGAGCTCGTCGTCGATCAGGTTGATGCCGTGGCTGCGGAGGAGCGGCTCGGGGACGACCTGCTCGGGCGGGAAGAGCATCGGGACCCCGTCCTCGCCCTCGTCGACGTAGATCAGGCGGTCGGCGGGAAAGACGTCGAGCGGGCCTTCGTTCACCACGAGGTGACCTGCCGGCGGTGAGAAGAGGGGAGAGTGCCGCTCGGGAACTACGGTGAGCGGCGTGCATGCGTTCGTCGGCACCCCGCTGCGCAGCGACGTGCGCCGCGCCCGCATCAGTTCCATCTCGTGGGGACAGCGACTGTACGAGACGAGGTCGTGCGGGGTGAGGTGCTCGATCGGGCTGATCTGGAGGGCCGGGACGCTCATCCCCCGAGCTTTGCCGACGCTTCGGGTATGAAGCTAGGCCTCGAATCGAGACGGGGGTTCCCCGCGCGTTCAACCGGCGGCCGCCGAGAGGTGGATCGCGATGGCCGCGCGGACACGGGGTGGCTCCGATGATGCGGCGATGAGTTCGTCAAGGAGCGCCCTATCGACGCCGAGCTTCGATACGACCCCGGCGGCGGCTTTGATACGGTCCTCGTGGCCGCCCCGCGCCGCCTTCACGAGGGCGAATTCGGGCCGGGCCACCGGCAGGGTGCCCCCCTCCACGGCGACCTCCACCACCGGGACGTTCGAGGCAGGGAGAGACCATTCATCGCGAGCGCGCGTCGAGCTCATGATATCCGGAGCCGCCGCCCACTCGACCCGGGTGCCGGAACTCAAGGTACCGATGTACGCCCGGCCCCCAACGACCTCGTGATCGGCTCCCCAGATCGTGCGGGCGACCGGCTCGATGAGGTAGTCGGTCAGGAGCTCTCCGACCAGCGTAGTGCCCTCCGAGGCCACCGCGACGTCGACATCTCGCGGGCTGACGTCGCCACCGAGCAGGCGGATCGCCGTCGACCCACCGATGAACCAGGGGATCCTGCGGCGAGCGAGCTCAGGGCCTACGCGGTGGGCGAGCTCGCGCACCGCCCCGAGGAGGGGCACAGGGGCGGCGCGGTACTCCTGCTCGAGCATCGACGACATGACGAAGCGGATCCGGTTGTACGCCGCCCGGACGGACAGCAGACTTGTTCTGGGAACGAGGAACCGGCGCTCGAAGCACCGGGGTCCGCCGAGCCCACAGTACGCGGCGGGATGATGGAATCCGAAAGGCAACGGAGAACCGATCGGTGGCCCACCCGCGTCCGCTCCGCCGTCCTGCGCGTGGAAGGTGAACGACGGCCCGTCCGGCCGCTCCTCGAACGTCAACTGGTGGAGGAGCCCGCCGCCGAGGTCCGGCCCCGAGATGAGCTCCGGGGACCCCCCCGCCGTCGCCATCGGGGATGCCGGAGCTCTGGAACGGCGTTACTGGCTTATCTCGAGGACTCCGGCGAGAGGACCTCGACGGAGTGGATCCCGGGGAAATGGTACGGGATCTCCCGGTAGCTGCGAGCCCCGTCGTTCGAGTAGAGGAGCTGGCCGGTCGTCGTGCCGAGGTAGATCCCCGCCGGGTCCAGTCGGTCGGTCGCGAGGCCTTCGCGGTGCGTGCTGAGCTCACCGGGCCAGGGGCGGCCCTTGACGGTCGCGGTCCATTTGCGGCTCTTGTCGGTCCACCGGTACACCTGCAGCTGTCCCCCCATGGCGGTCCGCGCCATCCCCTCGAGCGGGACGAAGAAGGCGCCTCCGGGCATCGCCGGAGCGGCCGCGACCACGAAGCCGAAATCCCCAGGGAGCGGGCGACCGACCCTCTGCCAGGAGTCCGTCGCATCGTGGCTCACGAAGATGCCGTTGTGGTCCTGGCGATAGAGGGTACGGCTGTTCGACGGCTCGAACGCCACTTTGTGGACGCACTGTCCGACCTCCGGCCGCTTCTCCGGCATGAAGTCGACGACCACTCCCTTGTTCGTCGGCCGCCAGTGCTCCCCGCCATCGTCCGTCCGGAACGTA
>JAKIWY010000116.1 GCA_022749835.1 Thermoplasmata archaeon
CGGAGAAGCCGGCGCTCGAGCTCGTCGAGTATCCGTTACCCCCGCCTCCCCCGTGCCCACCGGCGCCGCCCCACGCTCCGGACCCGCCGGACCCACCGGAGCCTCCGGGGCCTCCGTGCCCGCCGCTTCCCCCGAGGGTCGACTCATGCGAGATCGACGACTGGATCGCTTTGAGCGACCCTTTCGGGGCGTTGAAGTAGGCACCGCCTCCGGCCGCCAGTCCCCCGGCGCCTCCGGGGCCCCCGCCACCGCCCGCTCCCCCGGGTCCCGAAGGGCCGCCCGAGGCCCCCTTGGTCGCTTTGCCTCCGGTCCCTCCGTCGCCCCCCGTGACGGTCCCGAACGCGCCGCCGTCGCTCCCAAAGCCCCCGCTGCCCCCGACGGCACCGGTACCTCCGACGCCGCCGCTGGCACCGGGGCCCCCTGGGCCTCCCGGGCCACCGTTCCCGCCGATCGCCCGGTCACTGGAGAAAGTTGAACTATTGAGTGTGAACGTCTTGTCGCTGAATAGTACGCCGCCTTCGGCGGTTCCGCCGGCCCCTCCGGCTCCGCCGGCGCCGCCACCACCTGCGCTGCGAGCGAGCCCGCCGGAGCTCGCCGAGCCTCCCGAGCCACCGCCCGAGCCGGTCCCGCCGGTTGCGGGAGAACCGCCGTTGCCGCCCGTACCCGCCGCGTTTCCCCCTCCGCCGCTACCGCCGTAGCCTCCCGGGCCGCCGCCGCCTCCGGATCCGCCGGTGCCCCCGCTCGCGGTGCTGGAAGAGAAGCTGGTGCCCGAGACGAGGAGCGAACCTGCGTTGTAGACGGCACCGCCCTGAGCGGCACCGCCGACTCCCCCGCGTCCGCCGGGGCCTCCCGGGGTCGCGCTCCCGCCGGCGCCGTTCGTCCCGCTCGCCCCGCCCGTCCCTCTGGCGCTCGAGGAGCCGGAACCCCCGGAGGCGCCGAACCCCCCAGAGCCGCCGACCCCGCCGGTTCCTCCCCGGCCTCCCTGGCCACCGGAGCCTGTGGAGCCGCCGATCGCGGAGTTCGAGGAGAATGTATCGTTGATCAACTTGAGAGAACCGGCGTTGTAGATGGCGCCGCCCTGGGCCGCGCCGCCGTTTCCGGCGTTGCCTCCGGCCCCGGCCTTGCCGCCGGTGCCTGCGTTGCCGCCCCCGCCACCGGCACCGCCGTTGCCGCCGGGCGAGCCGGTCCTTCCGCTGAATCCAGAGCCGCCCGCCCCTCCGCTGCCGCCCGTACCTCCCGATCCGCCGACGCCGCCCATTCCGCCGCCCCCGCCCCACGCGGAGTTCGAGGTGAACTTGTCCGCGGTGAGGGTGACGTTACCGGATTGGATCCAGATCGCTCCGCCTCGGCCGGCGACCCCCGTTTGGCCCTGGGCTCCCGCGTGCCCCGCCTTGCCGGCCGCTCCGGCGCTCCCCGGGGCTCCGGCCTGGCCGTAGCTCGTCCCGTCGGCGCCTGCGGCCCCATTGGCGCCGGTCGACCCGGCGCTCCCACCGAGGCCGTTGAGACCGGCCGTCCCCTGGACGAACCCATGCTCGAAGGTGATCCCGGTGACCGAGAGCTGACCTCCGGTCACGATGAAGAACTGGGTCCGGTACTGGCCGTCGAGCGTCACGGGATATATCCCGGCGGTCAGGTTGACCGAGAGGTTGTGTCCGATGCCGATCGATGCGTTCATCTTGAGGTCGTAGCAGGCGAGGCCGAAGGCGACCGCACCACCGACCGCCAACGCTGTCGCCAGGGCGCTCTCCGTGCACGCCGAGATCGTCGTCGTGTTGCCGGCGGCGCGGACCCCTGAAGGCAGGGGGGACCTTCCGACTGAGGGATGGCCGAGCCCTCCAACGAGCGTCAACGACCCTGCGATGACGACGAACGAGAACAGTACCACCGTCGCCGCGAGCCTGAAAGATCCCGGAACCGACATCGACCCTGCGAGGAGCGAGTTCAGAGCGGGCCCCTGGTATTTCAAATGGCCCGGTTTGGCTCACCGGTTGGGAGCGCTCGGTCCACCCCTCCTGAACACGGCGAGCCCATCGAGTCTCGATTGGCCGTCGAGGCCAACCTCCGGAGGCGCCCCCAAACGCCGGCGTTCCCCGTCGCCCTCCAAACGCCTTTATACGGTTCCGGTCTCGGCGGGAGCCGATGCATTATCCCAAGAGCATCTCGACCTATTGCCCGAAGTGCAAGGTGCACACGGCGCACGAGGTCGAGAAGGTGAAGAAGCGCCCCGCCTCCGAGCTCAAGTGGGGGCAGCGCCGTTTCCGTCGCGCCACGAGCGGGTACGGCGGTTTCCCGAGGCCAAAGCCCGAGGGTCGTGCAAAGGCGGTGCGCCGGGTCAACCTGAGATTCAAGTGCAAGACATGCAAGTACACCGTCCAGCCGGCAAGCTGGCGCGCCGGAACCCTCGAACTGGTCGAGCACCAGTAGGCCGACGATGACGCATCCTGCACCGTTCTGGGACGTGAAGTGTCCGGATTGCTCCGGGGAGCAGACGATCTTCTCGCGCCCCGCCACCACCGTGAACTGCTCGGTCTGCGGCGCCACCCTGGCGACCCCCACGGGCGGAAAGGCGGCCCTTCGGGGCGAGATGGTGCGCAGCGCGTCGGGCTAGTCGAGGGACGATCGTTCGATGCCATTGCGCGGGGAGATCCCCGAGGAAGGCGACCTGGTCGTCGGCACCGTCACCTCGATCCGCAACTTCGGCGCGTTCGTCACCCTGGACGAGTTCAACAAGCGGGAAGCGTTCATCCACCTGAGCGAGGTCGCGACCGGCTGGGTCAAGTACATCCGCGACCACATCCGCGAAGGTCAGAAGATCGTCGCGCGGGTCCTCAGGGTCGACCCGGTCAAGAATCAGATCGATCTCTCCCTCAAGCGGATCAACGACCACCAGCGCCGGGAGAAGATCCAGGGCTGGAAGAACGAGCAGCGCGCGATGAAGCTGCTCGCGTTGGTCGCCGAGCAGCTCAAGGTCGAGATCGAGAAGACCGACGCGTTGTTCACGGAGGCGCTCACCGAGCGCTACGGCAGCCTGTTCGCCGCCTTCGAGGTGGCGAGCGCCGACCCCAAGCGCTTCCAGAAGGACGGCGGCAAGGCGGCATGGGTCGCGGCGTTCCTCAAGGTCGCCCGCGACAACATCGTGCCTCCGCACGTGACGATCCACGGTACGCTGGCGATCAGCGACCCCTCCCCGAACGGCGTCGAGCACGTCCGCAACGCGCTGCGCGAGGCGGAGAAGGTCGACCCGGAGTCGATCGCCGTTCAGTACGTCGGGGCGCCCCGCTACCGGGTCGTGGTTCAAGGGACACAGTACAAACATGTCGAGGAACTGCTCAAGCGCGCCACCGAGGCGGCGATCGCCAACATCAAGGAGGCCGGCGGCGCCGGCTCGTTCGAGAGGGCATGACGGAAGGACACCTCAAGGTATGCCGGGGATGCGGAAGGTACACGATGCTTTCGAAGTGCCCGGAGTGCGGTGGAGCCGTCCGGCGCCCGGACCCGGCGCGGTTTTCTCCCCAGGACCGTTACGGTCGGTACCGGCGGGCGCTCTACGATGCGCAGGCCGGGGGAGTAGCCCACCCAACGGGCCCGAAGGAGGAAGATAAATGATGAGCGCCGTGATGCACCGCATCAAAGTGATCAACGACATCAGCGAGCTCGTCCCGGTCCTCAGGGCCGTCGACTCCCCGGTGAAGCTCAAGCTGGTGCAGCGCCTTGCCGAAGCCTGGCTCACCGCCGACGACGTCGAGCGGGAGTTCGGCAAGGAAGGCTCGAAGGCGCTCCAGTTCTTCGAGAAGCTGAAGCTCATCGACACCCGCTGGGTCGCCCGCGAGGGCCGGCGCCAGCCGGACAAGAGTTACCACTTCTACTACTCGACCGTGAACATCAACACGACGACCCCGCTCTCGGAGATCTCGGAGATACTGTCGATCGCGAGCATGCCGGACCGGGACTACACCAAGCTCGAGAAGCGGATCTACGACGCCGTCGGCGTCGAAGGGCGCTTCTTCTCCGACGTCGGCGAAGAGCTCGGGATGACGCCGACCCGGCTCAAGGGGCTCGTGAAACGCTCGGATAAGCTCGAGTACCGCGGCCACCGGATCGAGCGGTTCGATGGCGAGAGCACGGGCTGAAGGCGCCCGCCAGAAGATCTCGGTCCTGCGGATCGGCCACCGGCCCGGACGGGACCCCCGGCTCTCGACCCACGTCGCGCTCGCCGCCCGCGCCCTCGGTGCCGAGCGGCTGTTCCTCAATCCGCCGGACCCTTCGCTCGAGCGTCGCGTGGGCGAGATCTCAAAACGCTGGGGTGGGGGTTTCGAGGTCGTGGGGGCGCCGGAGTGGAAGGCCGTCCTGCGATCGTTCCCCCAGGCGGTCGCCCATCTCACGATGTACGGCGAACCGCTCGACGAGCTCGAGCCGAAACTCCGTGGGGCAGACCCGCTCCTCCTGGTCGTCGGGGGCGCGAAGGTCCCCTCCGAGATCTATCGCCTATCGACTTGGAATCTCGCCGTCGGCCACCAGCCGCACAGCGAGGTCGCCGCCCTGTCGATAGTACTCGACCGCCTCCTCGGGACTCCGGGACCCGGCGGATGGCCCGGGGCTCGCCAGGTGATCGTCCCGCAGCGCCGCGGCAAGAAGGTCATCGCTCCGGTCGCCGAGGCTTTGCCCTGACGCTCGACGCCATCCCGCCCCACGCCCTCCCGCTCCTCGCGAGGGCTCCGGGGAAGTGCGTGCTCTTCGGCGAGCACGCGGTCGTCCACGGTCGCCCGGAGCTTCTGCTCGCCATCGACCTCTACACCCAGGTCGGGCTTCGCCCCAGCCCGAAGACCCGGCTCAACGGGGACGCGGGCGCCATGACGGCCCATCCGTACTTCCGGGCGGCGATGGAGACGCTCTGGTCCGGCCGCGAGCCTCTCGAGGCGACGGCGATCTCTCGGCTACCGCGCGCCGCGGGGCTCGGCTCCTCCGCCGCCTTCACTTCGGCCCTCGCCACCGGTCTCGCCTCGGCGAGTGGCGGCGTGCTGCGCCATCGTCTCGCCGAGGTCGCTTTCTCGATCGAACGCCGCGCCCAGGGCGTCGGGAGTCCGGGGGATACCTCGGCGTCGGTCGCCGGAGGTTACATTTCTCTCAACGGTCCGGGCGGCGAGCGCCTCTGGGAGGTCGCCGACGAGGGGCACTCCTGGGTCGCCCGCCGAATCGAGGATCCCGGCTGGGTGTGGTTGATCGGGTCGACCGGCGTCTCCCGAAGCACGGCAGAAGCCGTACGGGCGTTCGGGCGACGCATCTCAGGGGCCGCGGGAAAGGCGGCGCTGGACGAGTTCGAGCGGGTCGCCATCGCGGGGATCGCCGCCGTGGGAAAAGGGGAGCGCGAGGAGACGGGCCGTCTGCTCAACGAGAACCAGCGGCTTCTCCGCGACGCTGGAGTCTCCCACCCCAAGCTCGAAGAACTGCTCGCGGCGGTCGCACCGGTCGTCCA
>JAKIWY010000117.1 GCA_022749835.1 Thermoplasmata archaeon
AAACGAGCTTGCCGCTGCCGAACAGGAGCACCACGACGCGCGGTTCGTGAAGTCGGCAGACGAGTCCGGGGAACTGCTCCGGCTCGTACTCCACCCGGTCGAGACCGAGAGTGATGGCCACCGAGTTGAGATTGATCTCGGCGCCGAGGTCGGAGGTGGCGACGATGTTCTGGATCTGGATCTTCGGGTGCGGGAGGACCTTCTGGCCGCCCTTGCGGATCAGCTCCGAGACCGTTCGGATCGAGTCGTCGACCTGCTTCCAGCTCTTGCCGCCGGTGCAGACGACCTTTCCGGAGTGGAAGAGGAGGATCGCCGTCTTCGGTTCGCGCAGCCGATAGATCAGCCCCGGGAACTGGACGGGCTCGTACTCCGAGCCGTCGAGGGTCAGCGCGATGCGCTGGAGGTCGAGCTCTGTTCCCAGGGAAGTGGAGGCCACTACGTTCTCGATTCGAACTCGCGTCATGGGGACTTATATATGGTATTTAAATAGGTATTTAAGGACACCGGCCCCCCCTCCCGGGCCTCCGGAACGTGAGTTTCGGTGAGATCGCGGGCTTGGGCCATCCGAGGCGGCACCGTCTGACCGGACTCTGCCCACGCCGAGACGGGCTCCCCCTGGGATCTGGTCGCCGCGTTGAAGGCACCCCGGGAACTGCCCAGCCCGGGCCTGATGCGCGAACGGGCGAGGCGAGAGTTCTCCCCACGCGATGTGTCGTGCGTGCCCGCGGCCGCTCAGGATCCAGAAAGGCCACGTCGGATCGCCTAAACTGGGCCGAGACTCAGGGGGCGGTGGCTCCGACCGCCCGGAACCGGCTCGTCAGCTGTTCGAGGTCCGACGCGGAAAGGAGCTCTGGGTTGGCGGGAACGATCACGAGTGCTCCGTGGACGCGCGCTTCCTGGTCGACGTCGGAGATGAGGGCGAACGACTTCTCGCCCCCATGGACGCTGACGAGGAACTCCAGCGCATCAATGTACACACTCGCCAACGGGCCCCGGGACAGGGAGCGGATCAGCCGCTCCCTTAGGGCGGGGAGGTCACCGGGCGCGATGCTGTCGGCCTGACCGGCATGGGAGAGCCAAACGACGGTCACGTCCCGGGAGCCAACCTCCTCCCGGAGGCGGTCGGGGAACTCGCGCGTGAAAGCGGTCCCCGGGGTATCCACGGTGCAATCCAGAAAGCACCTCCACGCCGCATCGGTCGACGTTCCCGGCCAGATCTCCACGCCCGACGCCGGCGGGCTGGCCCCGTCCGCCGCTCCGGTTTGAGTTTGGGGTTCGGCGGTAGAAACCGCCTCGGCACGTTCTGCCACCGGCTCTGCGCCGGCGGCCGACGTCTCCGTGCCCACCGCGTCGAGCGAGACCGGTGCGCCGATGGCCATGCTCTCCGACTCCGGTGCCGGGTTGTCGTCGACGGCGGCGTTGGATGACGAAAGGAGGTCCGGGTCCCCGCCCTCGCCGGCAGGCACCGGTTCGGGCGACGGGTTCGCCGGCTCTGGCGGGATTTCCCCCGGCGGCGGGGTTGCTGCCACCTCCGCGGGTGGCAGGGGGAGTTGTGGGGCGGCATCGGCGGAGAGAGGGCCCGGGGAGAGGTCGGCCCCCGGAGGCGGTTCGAGGAGGGGTTCAGGGGAAAGCGGCGGGCTCACCATTTCGTCACCCCGAGGCGAAGGCGAGTCCGCGGGAGGTGTCGGCGCCGCGACCTGCGCTTCGGCGATGGTCTCAGAGCTCGGCGGGGACGGAACGGCCACGTCGGCACGCTCGTCCTCCCGAATCACCGAGGTATTCGCCGTTGCCGAGTTCTCAGTGAGCTCGTCCGTTGCGGGGATCACCGCCGGTGTGCTCGCCGGGGATTCCTCGGAGGGGGCGATGGGCGCTCCCGGGGGAGCCTCGTCGCCGGGCTCCGTCGCTGGGCGGCTTTCGACTCCCGTGCTTTCCGGCGAGGCGCTCGCTTTCTGACGACCGGCCACGGCCTCTGCAACGTGCCGGCCGAAACCCGGAACGCGGGCGAGCTCACCCGCCGAGGCTCCCGTGATCGCCTCAGCGGTCCGGTACCCGGCGTCCCAAGCGTGCGACATCTTGGCCGGCCCCATCAGCGGGCGACCGAGCGCCTGGTCAAGTTCCTCGATGACCGCCCGGATCTTCTCCTCCCTCTCGGCGAGCTCCGCATCGACGTCCGGGATGAGCTCCTTGCCTGTCGGCGAGGCCGATGCGGGGGCCAAGCCGCGGTCGGCGCGACGCAGGTGCGCCTTGCGGGTTCGTGCCACGGGCCGAACTCCAGAGAAATAGGCCACCCACCTCTCGCCTTTCACGGTCCGACCCGTCATCGAGGCCCCGATAGGCTTCGGTTGAGAAGCGGCCACCGCACTCACGGCCGGGAGGTTCAGGTAGCGAGCCAGCGCCCCGGACTGGCGTGCGAGTTCCTCGCGCAGCGCACCGCTCGCCTCGAGAACCAGCTCGTTGAGGCCGGCTTCCCTCGGAAGCTTCGAGAGACGCTCCTCGACCCGTCGGATGAGCTCGTAGGCGTCCCGAGAGAGCGCGGGGATCGCGGCGGAGTTCGCGGCCGTGGACGACTCCGGCAGCCGCAACAACATCTGGCCGAACTCCCAGGGGAACGGGACGAACCCCTCGGGGAGCGTCTCAGAGAGATCGACCATGCTCGGGTCGATCTTGAGCGTCTTTCCCTCGACGACGATGGTGAGCTCGCCCGAGGAGAGCGCCGCCCGGACCCGCTCCCCGGTCAAGTTCGTGAGGACCCGGGTCACCCGGCCGGCCATCGAGGGGAACGCCCGGTTGATCTCGGCGGTGACCGGCCGCACCTCGACGCGAAGTCCGGACCACGGGACCCCGGGCGCGAGGATCGAGAAGCCGGTGACGTTCGCCAGGCGCGAGAGGACCGCCCGCCGCGCATCGAGCTGCTTTGCGCTCTCCTCGTCCCGGAGGATCAGGACGACGTCGGAGAGAGGGAGCTGGGCCCCTACGCCGAAGCGCCGGCGCGCGCGGCCGAGCGTCTCGACGACGGAGAGCCACGTGGCGTAGGCGCTCTCCAGGGCCGGGTCGACGATCGTCTGCTGGACCGGGGGCAGGGCCCGCTCGAACAGGCTCGTTCCGTCGCCGACGAGGGAGCGATGGATCGCCTCCATGGTGAACGGCGCGACCGGTGCGTAGAGCTGCGCCCAGAGCGGAAGCAGATGGCCGAGTACCCGGTACACGGCGCTCTTCGACGGCGGGAGGCCCGTGAGCGCGAGGCGTGACCGGACGATCGACATGTACCCCCCGAGGAGGTCGACCTCCAGGAAGCGGGCGAGCAGCGCGTGGGCCGCCGCCGCTTCGCCGATCTCGTACAGCCTCCGGGACTCCTGGCGCAGCCGCTCGAAGACGGAGAGGATCGCCTGGTCCTCTTCGAGCAGCTCGCCGAGGTGCGTCGCCGCCGGCCCGTTGTCCGGTTGGAACCCGTCGCGGGTCATCGCCTCGATCGTGGTGCGTGTCAGCTCCCAGACCCGTCGCAGCCGTCGTGCTTCCTGCCGACGCCGGTCGGGGAGCAGCCCCCGGCCGATGCCCATCCGGCCCCAACGGAGGATCGCAGCCCGCGTGGCGTCGAACGAATCCCGTGCCTCCGGCAGACCTTCTTTCGGAAGTGTCGGCAACAGCGTCAGCCGCACGGCGGCCGGCTGGGCGCGTGCCGCCTCCATCGCCGCCAACTGGTGGAGGAGCGAGGGACTTCGCCGGTGCTTGGGCAGATAGAGGAGTACGGTGCAACCGTTGGGGAACGGGTAGCTGTGCCCCCAGGCGGAGAGCGCGTTGGCAAAGGCGGGGAGGAGCTGCCGGGCGACGGGCGTGCGAGGCTTCCCGCACTCGCAGCTGCTCGAGGCGGAGGGTGGGGCGAGCCGGTCGCATCCCGTGCACTCGAGCAAGGTCACGCCGGTACCGTCCGGCGCCGGTGAGGTCTCGGTGACCGGCCACGGCACCGCTTCCGACGGGACGAAGATCGGCTCGCCGGCGAGGAGGGTCGAAAAGAGGGCGAGCGTCTCCGAGGTCAGGCGGTCGGGGTCGAGCGCCCAGACCTTTCCGAGCCCCCAGAAAAGCGACTCCCCGCAGAGCAGGCAGTGTGGGACGCCGCGGCGCACCTGCACCTCCGCGAAGAGCGCCCCCGCATCGGCGAGATCCCTCAGGACGAACGCCTCCGCGTCGGCGAGCGGAAGTCCAGCGTAGTTGTGGCAGAGCGTCGCGTCGATCCGACCGTCGTCACGGACGACCGGCCAGCCTTCGACCTTGAGCGTCCGGGAGACGACCATGTCGGCTCCCCCATGCGCCGGGACCATCGCCACGATGCCGGTCCCCATCTCGCTCACTTCCGGCGAGGCGAACACGGTACCCGCCGGCGGCGGGAGGCGGGAGAGCGCCGGGTAGGTCAGCGCGAGCGGGTGGTCGTACGCCGTCCCCAGCCAGGAGGCGCCCGGGCGCTCCTCCAAGAGCTCGACCTCTCCTCCGGGGAGCCAGGAGGCGAGCTTCGGGAGCGCGCTCTTGGCGAGGACGATCTTCTCCTCGACCCCCTTGCGCCGATAGCGCACGAGGGCGTACGTAAGGTCGGGGTGGACGAGGAGCGCCGGAGTCCCGAGCAGCTTCCACGCCGCGTCCGTCCACACCAGTAGCGATGTCGGGGTCTCCCCTTCCTCCCGCAGCCGGAAACGGACGGCGAGCATCTCGCCGTGGGTCTCCCGGTAGCCGATCGTCTCGGGCGTCCTCGGGGTGCGGCAGCGCGGGCAGCGACGCAGCGCGCGCTCCCTCACGGAGAGGACCTTGAGCTCGGCCAGGCGCTCGACCATCGCCTGGAGGACCTCGGGAGCGACGGACGCCGAGCCCGGGACCGCCTCCCCGCCGGCGGCCCAGATCCCCGCGTCCTTCAGACCCGGAAATCGGGCGGGCCGCCCGGGCTGGGAGCCGGTATCTCGTCGGAGGAGAAGGCCCTCCGTCCGTCGACCGGAGAGTGCGAGAAAGCGGGCGTCGACGTCCGCGGCGACGGTCCGCCAGAGGACCGTGAGCTCGGGATCGCCCGGGTCGACGGTGCCCAGCAGTTGGAGGGAGCGGGGGGCGGACGGGGCTCCCAGGGTGGCGAAGCGTCCGGGGAGTGAGCGGCTTGCCCAGAACGCGAGGACCTCCGCCTCGACGGCCGCGGGATTGTAGCGGGCGGCCAGTTGCTGCATGGGCGGACTTCGGGGTGGTTCGGCTGACCGATTCCATGCGAGCTACGCACCATAAACCCTCGGGCCGCTCGGGCGCGCGGCGCTCGGGTGACCGGGGCTCGACCGGTTGTCGCACCAAACCCTTATTTGGGGGCCCGGATGCTCGGGCGCTCGAGGGCAACTCGATGGCGTGGACCCAGCAGGAAGTGCGGGAGCTCAAGGAGGGCCGCTACATGCTCATCGAGGAGGAGCCGTGCCGCATCCTCTCCATCCAGATGTCGAAACCCGGGAAGC
>JAKIWY010000118.1 GCA_022749835.1 Thermoplasmata archaeon
CGAGCGGTGCGCCTCGAGGAGGGCGAGGGCTCCCGGGCACTCGTAGGTCTCGCGCGACTTGATCCCGACCACGCGGTCCTCCACGTGGTCGATCCGGCCGACGCCATGGCGGCCGGCGCGCCGGTTCATCGCCCGGACGAGCTCGACCGGGCCTAGCCGCTCGCCGTCGAGGGCGACCGGCACGCCGCGCTCGAACTCGACCTTGAGGAGCTCGGGGGACTCGGGCCACGACTCCGGGTGGCCGGTCCAGTCGTAGACCTCCTCGGGCGCGGGGACGGACGGGTCCTCGAGGCGGCCGCCCTCGATGCTACGGCCCCACAGGTTCTCGTCCACGGAGTACGGCGACTTGCGAGTCACCCGGATCCGGACGTGGTGCTCCTTCGCGTAGCGGATCTCGTCCTCCCGGTTCATGTTCCACTCCCGCACCGGAGCGATCACGCTGAGCTCGGGAGCGAGGGTGTGCACCGCCACGTCGAAACGGACCTGGTCGTTCCCCTTCCCGGTGCAGCCGTGGGCGACCGCGTCCGCGCCCCGCTCCCTCGCGACTTCGGCGAGCGTTCGGGCGATGAGCGGCCGCGCGAGCGCGGTCGAGAGCGGGTAGACGCCCTCGTAGAGGGCGTTCGCCTGGAGCGCCGGCCACAGGAACTCCGTGACGAACGCCTCCTTGCGGTCGAGGTGCAGCGCCTCGACGGCGCCGTTGGCGGTCGCGCGCTCGAGCGCGTCGCCGAGCTCCCCTTCCTGGCCGACGTCGACCGTGAGCGTCGTCACCTGGGCATCGTGATGCTCGCGGATCCAGGGGATCGCGACCGACGTATCGAGACCGCCGGAGTAGGCGAGGACGACCTGTGAGCGGCGGGGCGGGGGCGTCATGCGGACCTCCGCGGGATCACCCGGAGAGCGGTCGGCGCCTGCGAAGGCACCGGAGCTGGGGCAGGCGGGGAGCGCTGGTGGACGATGCGGGTCCCTGCGCCGGGGGAGGGTCCGTGCTCCGTGAACTTCTCGAGCGTGCCGAGCCACGCGCCGTGGGCGCCGCGCGCGAGCGCCCTCTCGGTCGCCGTGAGCTTCGGGATCATGCCGGCGCGAACGGTCCCGTCCCCGATGAGGCCAGCGATCTGGGCGGTGGGGAGCAGGCGCAACGTCTCCCCGCGGGGCGTCATGACCCCCTCGACGTCGGTCAGGAGGTAGAGCTCCGCGTGCAGCGCGGCGGCGATCGCGGCGGCGGCGAGGTCCGCGTTGACGTTGTACACGCCACCGGAGCCATCGGAACCGAGCGGCGCGATGACCGGGGTGATCCCGTCGTTCAAGAGGAGATGGAGGAGTTCGGCGGAGGCGCCCGTCGGTTCGCCGACCCAGCCGAGCCCCGCGGCCGGTTTGACCCGGAGGAGACCGGTCGATACTCCGGAGAGACCGAGCGCCCGCACCCCGCCCGCTTCGAGCGCGTTGACCAGCCGAACGTTCACCCGACCGGCGAGCACCTCGGCGACGACCTCGAGGGTCTCATCGTTGGTGACCCGCTGCCCGTCGACCTGGACGACGGGGATGCCGAGCTCCTTCTGGCGGGCCCCGACCTCGTCGCCGCCCCCGTGGACGACGACGACCTGACGGCCCCGCCGGACGGCCCGGCGGATGGTCAGCGCGAAGCCGGCGAGCGCGCTTCCCGGGGCGATCTCCCTTCCGCCGACCTTCACGACCCACGGTCCGGTTTCCTCTCTCATGTTCGGTATGCTGCGTTGATCTGAACGTAGGCGTAGGAGAGGTCGCACCCCCAGGCGGTGGCGCGGGCGACCCCGTCATGGAGATCGATGTCGAGCCGGACCTCGTCCAGCTGCCGGAGGAGTTCACGGACCTTGCGACCGGTCCCGTTCTGAAGCCCCGGCGCCGGCCGACCGGCGACGATCAGCGGGACCCCTCCGTGGGGGCGGCCGAGCGAGACGTCGACCCGGTCGGGGTCGATCTTCGCCCCCGAGTAGCCGAGCGCGCAGGCGATCCGGCCGACGTTCGGGTCGGCGCCGAAGAGCGCCGCCTTCACGAGCGTCGAGGCGACGACGGCGCGCGCGGCGGCCCGGGCGTCCGGTTCGGCCCTCGCGCCGCTCACGTTCACGGTAAGAAGCTTGGTCGCTCCCTCCCCGTCGCGCGCCACCTGGCGAGCGAGCGACCGGAGAACGGTGGTGAACGCTTCGGCGAGCTTCGGGTCGTCGCTGGCGTCCGCGCCGCCCGCGGCCCCGTTGGCGAGCGCGTAGATCGTGTCGTTGGTGCTCGTGTCGCCATCAACGCAGAGCATGTTGAACGTCTCCTCGGAGGCCGCGCCGAGTATCCTGGCCAGGCCCTGCGGGGTCGCGCGGGCGTCCGTCGTGACGTACGCGAGGGTCGTCGCGTGCAGCGCGGCGAGTCGGGGAGCGATCATCCCGCTCCCTTTCGCCATCCCCCCGACGCGCACCCTGGTGCCGTCGGAGAGCCGGACGCGCACCGACGACTGCTTGGCGACCGTGTCGGTCGTCAGGATTGCGTTCGCCGCCTGGGCTCCGGCGGCCGGAGCGCTCGAGAGTGAGGTGCCGAGCGCCGGCAGGGCGCGCAGGACCCGGTCCACCGGGATCCTCGGGCCGATCACGCCGGTGCAGGCGGGAAGGAGCGAACGGGGGGGAAGGCCGAGCAACCGCTCCGCCTCGGAGAGCACGGATTCGTTGTCGGAGATCCCTTCGGAGCCGGTCATCGCGTTCGCGACGCCCGAGATGGTGAGGATGCCGCGGACGTTGGCCGCGTCGCCGGCCAGAAGGCGGCCCCCGAGCACGACGGGGGCGGCCTTCACGCTGTTCGTCGTAAAGACTCCCGCCGCCGAAGCCGGGGCTTCCGAGAGGATGAGCGAGAGGTCGGGTCGTCCGCTGCGCTTGATGCCGCAGCTCATCCCCGCCGCCTTGAACCCCCGGGGAGCGGTCACCCCTTCGAGAACGCCGGCCATCGAAGACTACACTCCAAAGCCCGAGCGTCGCAGCCCGAGCGTCTCGTCCCACCCGAACATCAAGTTCGCATTCTGTACCGCCTGGCCCGCACCGCCCTTGCCGAGATTGTCGAGCACGCTGAACAGGACGGGGGCGGTACCCGCGCTCTGCACCGAGAGGTAGCACCGATTGGTCCCGGAGGCCCACGGCAGCTTCGGCACGCCCCCGACCCGCACGAAGCCGTTCGGGGAGTACGCTTCCTTGAGAAGCGATTCCCACCGGTCGACGTGGGCGCCCTCCGACGGGGTGGCGTAGATGGAACAGAGAATCCCCCGCACGAGCGGAACGAGGTGGGGGACGAACACGAGCGAGGGCGCGCCGCCGTTCAGGCCCCCCAAGACCTGCGACATCTCCGGGACGTGCCGGTGGAACGGGGTGCCATACGGAAGGACCGTGAGGGCCGCCTCGGGGTGGTGGCTGCTCGACGTCAAGCCCGATCCGGCGCCGCTCGTCCCGCTTTTCGCGTCGACGACGATCGGCCCGTGGATCTCCTGGTGCTTCAGCAGGGGAGCGAGGGCGAGGATCGTTGCGGTGGGATAGCAGCCCGGGTTGGCGATGAGGCGCGCCCTCTTCACCTCGGACCGGAACAGCTCGGGAAGTCCGTAGACCGCTTCCCCGAGGTGTTCGGGGTCGGCGTGCGGGCTCCCGTAGGCCCGTTCGTACTGAAGCGGATCCTTGAGGCGGTAGTCGGGGCCGAGGTCGACGACCTTGATCCCTCGCTCGAGCAGCGCGGGCACAACCTGCATCGCCTCGCCCGCCGGCTGCGCGAGGAAGGCGACGTCGGCATCGACCGCGGAAGCGTCCGAGGTGAGGACCAGGTCGGAGGGGACCGAGATCTGCGGCGCCACCTCGGAGAGCTTCCGGCCGGCCTGGCTCTTGGAGACCGCGGCGACGAGCGAGAGGTTCGGATGCTCCGATACGATACGCAAGAGTTCAGAACCCAGGTACCCGGTCGCTCCGAGCACCGCTGCCGTCGCCATCTGGGGTAGAGATTGAAGTGAGCGGGGCTCCGTCCATTAGTCTGGTGTCCCCTTCGCGTCGCGACGGGGCTAGGATTGTTGTCCACGCGACTCGTGAGGAAGCGGATCGACGCGGTCGGGGCCGCCTCCGCCGCCGAGGAGCGAGGTGAGGAGCTGGTACGCTTCGATCACATCCGCGTTGCCGAAGACGAAGATGGAGTCTGTGTAGACGCTCACCGTCTCCCGGCAGTTGATCCCTCGCCGGGCGAGCGCGTCGACGACGTAGGCGACTACGCCGGGCGTTTCGGCGACCGCAGGGTCGCTTCGGAAGGCGAGCGTCGCCAGCCCGCGTTCGACCCCGAGAAGGTTCTCCTCCGGGATGATCGGGAGCAGCGTGGTGAGGAAATCCTCCTCGCAGAGGATCGTCACCGCTTGCGTTCCCTCGTAGAGCTGGAACAGGCGACGCCGTGGCGGAGCCGGCAGCATGTCGCGGCCCACGGAAAGCAATCGGTCGAGAAGCTCCCAGTCGTCCGTCACCCGGACGATCGCGACGCGCGAGTGAACCTCGAGGCGACTCCCCTCGACGATCTCGCGGACCCGAGCCAGCTCGGCGGGCGCGTGGGCGATCCCTCGCTGGTACCTCCGACAGGCGATCGTCACCGCCTCCTCGTTGCGAAGCTCCCGCTCCGAAAGGATCTTGCGGGCCAACAGGGCGAAGTTGAGGAGGTCGTCGGCAAGCGCGGAGCGGATGCTCGGGTGCTCGTCGATGTACGCCCGCGTTGCGTCGGCGACGGAGGGGCCGGCGGCCTTCTCCGGGGGCACGGCCGGCTCGAGGGGCGTCCGGGTATTGAGGCTGTCCCCCGGGGGCGCGGGGGCCGGGCGGGCTCCTCCGGCCGCCCGCCGGTGGTCGCGGCAGGCGAACGGCAAGAGTTCGGTCGATGAAAGCCCGGGCCACAGGCGATATATGGCGGGCCACCTCACGCAACGACCGGCATGGCGTTGATGGACCAGGTCCGCGAGGTCGCGCGGCACCCGTCGATCGTCTTCGTCGTGCCGCGGGGCAAGGTCGCCGTCCGCGCCCGACTCCGCGAGCTCGAGAGCCAACGGATCCGTCGGGTCCAGGAGCGATTCTTCCGCGCCCACCCCGACGGCCTGCTCGCAACGAAGTACGGGAAGATCTACCTCCAGCGGGAGCCGCATTTCCTCACCGCCGAGCTCATCGAGACCGGGACCCACGAGCCGGTCACGACCTCACTGTTCGAGAGCCTCCTCACCCCGTCCAGCACCGTGGTCGACATCGGGGCGAACATCGGCTGGTTCACCCTGGTCGCCGCGCGCCGCGCGGCTCGCGTCTACGCCTACGAACCCGAGCCGGAGAACTTCCGCCTCCTGAGCCAATCGGTCGCCGAGAACCAGTTTCAGAACGTCGTCCTGGAGCGGGCCGCGATCTCCGACCACGTCGGCCAGATCCAGC
>JAKIWY010000119.1 GCA_022749835.1 Thermoplasmata archaeon
GCTCACGGTCTTTCCGTTCGTCAGCTGCTTCAACCCGAACGGTTTTCCCCTCCTCTCGCCGCTCCCCTACGCGCAGTTCCCGGAGTGGGGGAACCTTCTCGCCCAAGGGACATGCAACGGTTACTCGATCTTCCCGAACCTGAACTTCTGGTGGATGTACCTGTTCCCGGCGCTGACCATCCTGGGCTTCGGCGTGGCGGTCGCCTTCACGTCGGACGGGCTACTGCACCGGCTGCTCCCCAGGCGCGCCGTCTAGACGGCCTCGGCGGGACGGGAAGCGCCCTCGCCGGGCCCGGCCGGGGCCGTCGCCGGCCCGTCGTGCCGGGTCCCGTCGGCGAGGAACCGGAAGTTCGTGAGGAACGCCGAGAGGACGAACGCCACGGCGCCCAGCGCCGCGACGAAGAGGTAGACCAGTTGGAACCCCTCGAGGCTGGGGTAAGGTCGGGGGACCGGGCCGGGGACGATGCTGATGAAGCTCGCGATCACCGTGGTCGTGATCACCGGGGCGAGGCTCTGGCCCAACGTACGGAACGTCGCGTTCATCCCGGTCTGGACCCCGGTCTCGGTGCGCTTGGAGGAGAGGACGATGACGTTCGTCATCCCGATGAACAGCCCGATCACCCCGACGAGCCCCGGGATCGTGAACACGACGAAGTCGATCACCGACCGGTTGAACTCGGCCAGCAAGAGCCCGCCGGCGCACAGGAGCGCGGCGCCGAGCATCATCACCGGCTTCGGGCCGAGGCGCGAGACGCCGTAGCCCAGGAACGGGCCCGTCGCGAGCATGCCGAGCGCCGTCGGCAGCGAGATGAGGCCGAAGGCGAGGACGCTCTGGTTGAGGCCGACGATCGGGATCTGCAGGAGGATCGAGTTCGTCACGAAGATGAGGAACATCGCCGCGCCGGCGATGAGGCCGATAATGTTGCTGATCAGGATGTTGCGCTGCTTCAGGCGGCCGAAATCGACGATCGGGTTCGGGCTTCTCGGCTCCCAGTAGAGGAAGAAGGCGGTGAGGAGGAGCGAGCCCACGAACATCTGGACCACCCCGAGCGGAAGCCCCCCGAGCGAGTAGGCGTCGGTGCTCCCCCACCCCCAGCTCGGGCCCTGGGAGAGGCCGACCAGGAAGAGCGCGAGCGCTCCGCCCAACGAGGCGGCGCCCGGGATGTCGAGCGGCGTCTTGAGCCGGTGGCGGGACTCGACGAGCACGATGGCGGTGAGCGCGAGGGTGAGGAAGGCGAACGGCACGACCGTATGGTAGGTGAGCTGCCAGCCGAAGTTCTGCGTGAGCCACGCCCCCCCGGCGAGACCCAGGGCGGCGCCCGCGGCGAACATCGCCGAGACGACGCCCTGCGCGGTCGCGACCTTCTTCGGGGGGAACTCCTCCCCGATCATCGCGAAGGCGAGCGGGAACATCGCCATGCCGATCCCCTGGACGCCCCGGACGGCGATCAAGAGGTAGATCTGCGAGGAGCGGGCGATCCCGAGTGCTCCTCCGATCTGCGGGGTGAACCCCGCCACCGTGACGGCGATCGAGTAGACCGTCAGGAGGGCCAGGAGGACCCGCTTCTTTCCGTAGAGGTCCCCGAGCTTGCCGAGGATCGGGGTCGAGGCGACCCCGACCAACAGGTAGGCGGAGAGGATCCAGGAGATGGTGGAGTACGCCGGATGGTCGAAGAAGACGCCGAACCGGACGAACGCCGGGACGACCATCGTCTCGACGTAGGTGACCATGAGGGCGATCGCCGAGAGGATCAGCAGCACGGCGTTGGCTCGACGCGGGTCGAGCCGCTCGTCCGGCGGAGTCCCCGGGTTCGGGGCGGAGGTCATGAGGCGGTTCCCACTTCCCCCCATTTAGGCTCGTCGGTTTTCCCCGGCCACCCGGTGGCCCCGAGGTAACCTGACGAATTATCGGGTGAGTACCTCGGCGCCGTCCGGGAGCACGAGCACCGTGTGTTCGGCCTGCGCGACGAACCCGCCGCCCCGCTCGACGAAGACGGGGTAGCTCTGGAGCTTGCGAAGGGCTCTCGTGAGCGCCTTGCGCTCCACCTCGTCCGGGACCCAGCGGGCCGTGAACGGCAGGGTGCGGAACCGCCCGAAGAGACGGCTGAGCGCCGCCTCGGCGACCGGGGGCGCCAACCGGAACCGGACGATGTTGCCGAACTCGCCGTTGCCGATCTCCCCGAAGCCGTTGGTCGCGAACGGCTCGATCGCGACGACCTCTCCTTCCTCGAGGCGCTCGGCGCTCATCCCGGAGGCGTTCGGGATCGATTTTCCCGCGTGGAGGAGGTAACGCTCGATGGTGTGTCCGGTCAAGTTCGTCACGGGCTTGAGCCCGCGACGGTGGATCGCCGCTTCGATGGCGAGCGAGAGGTCGTTGACCGCGACGCCGGCCCGGACCCGTCCGATGCCGGCCTCGACGGCCTCGCGGACCGCCCCTATCAGGTTCTGGTATTGGCGTCCGCCGCCGACCTCGACGGTCATCGCGGTGTCGGCGATCGCCCCGTTTAGGTGCGCGCCCACGTCGACCTTGACGAGATCCCCCACTTCGAAGACCGCATCGTCCTCGGGGGACGGGGTGTAGTGCGCCGCCTCGACGTTGCGCGACAGGTTCGCCGGAAACGCCGGCTCGGCGCCTTCGGAGCGGATGAACGATTCGATCCGCTCGGCGACCTCACGTCGCAGCGCTCCGGGCGTTACGAGGCCGAGGCCGAGCTCCCTCGCCCGACCGGCGATCCGGGCCGCTTCCCGCCAGCTCTCGAGAGATTCGGGGTATTTCGCCATCGGCTCCCTCAGCCCCTCGCCACTTTCCGGGGCTCGGCCCCGCGAAGGTCCACGATCATGGACGGCCGGCCGGAAGGTAACGGGCGGGCGGCCAGGTAGGCTCCCACCTCCGACCCGAACACCCGGCGAGCCTCCTCGACGGTCCGGCAGGGCGGCTCCCCGTGGCGGTTCGCCGAGGTCGATACGATCGGGCCGACCTCCCGGGCGAGCTCCCGGGCGACCCGGTGGTCCGGAACCCGCACGCCGATGACCCGGGAGTGACCGATGAGCTCGGGGGCGAGCTTCCCGGTCGCCCAAGGCGTCGCCCTCGCGAGCAGGGTGTAAGGACCGGGGAGGTGCTCGCGGACGAATCGCCGGCCCAACGGATCGAGCTCGATCAGCGATTCCAGCTCCTCGATCGAGGAGACCGCCAGGGAGATCGGCATCCCGCCGGGTCGTCGCTTGGTCCGGCACAGCCGCTCGACCGCCCGTCGGTCCACGGCCCGGGCGCCGAGCCCAAGCAGGGTATCGGTCGGATAGACGATCACGGCGCCCCGGCGCAGTGCCCGGACCGCTTCGGCGATCCGGGCGTCCATCGGCCTAGAGGAACTCCCGCTCGGCCCGGGCGTACGACGTGAAATCGTCGGCGGTGAAGAACAGCGCGAGCTCCCTCTCGGCCGAGGCCGGGGAATCCGAGGCGTGGATCAGGTTCGGCGTGACGGCGATGGCCAGATCGCCGCGGATCGTTCCCGGCGCCGCCGTCTGGGGGTTCGTGGCGCCGGTCAAGAGGCGAACCACGGGAATCGCGGAACGGCCTTCGACCGCCAGCGCGAGCACCGGCCCGGAGGTGATGTGGTCGACCAGACCCGGGTAGAACGGCTTTCCCTGGTGCTCGGCGTAGTGGCGCGCGGCGAGCTCCCGGCTGACCGGGCGAAGCCGCGCGGCGACGATCGTCAGGCCCTTGCGTTCCAGGCGCCCGAGGATCTCCCCCATCAGTCCCCGCTTGACCCCATCCGGTTTGACGAGGACGAGTGTCCGCTCGATGGTACCTTCCGGCATCACCGGCGCCACCGGTGGCCCTCACAAAACGTTTGGTGACATCGACCCCGTTCCCCACGGGACCGGGGGTCGTTGCGTCATCGTGATGATGGCCGGCCGGTCGGTGGGCCATGGGGAAGAGCCAGCGAGGGACCGGGGCCGCTCCCGTCCGGGGCCTTCGGTGGTCCGCCGCCCTCTACGAGAAGGGACGCCCGGAGTACCCTCCGGCCGCGGTGCGCCAACTACGGTCGGCGATGGGCCTGCACGAGGGCTCTATCCTTCTCGAGGTCGGCTCGGGCACCGGCAAGCTCAGCCGGTCGATCGCCCGCTTCCCGGGCAAGCTCGTGGCCGTCGAACCCTCGGCGGAGATGCGCACGGAGTTCCTGCTCCGGCTTCCCCACGTCCGCCTCGTCGCCGGCAAGGTCGAGCGGCTCCCGATCCGCCGGTCGAGCGTGGACGCGGCCGTGGTCGCCCAGGCGTTCCACTGGTTCCCCGCCCGCCGGGCTCTCCGGGAGTTCGCCCGCGTCCTGAAACCCGGTGCTCCGCTCATCCTCCTTTGGAACCGGCGCGATGATTCGCTTCCCTGGCTGAAGGAGCTCTCCCGGCTGATGGACGAGTACGACCCCGGCGTTCCGCGAACGGGCGAAGGACGATGGAAGACGGCGTTCCAGGACCACCCACGGTTCACGGCGCTCGTTCGGCGCCGGTTCCACCACCTCCACGCGGTCGACCTCGACACGCTGCTCGCCCGGGTGATCTCCGTGAGCTACATGTCCGTGCTATCGAAGCACAACCAACGGCACGTCGCCGCCCGGGTACGGGCCCTCGTTCGGAGGGAGGGGGTGGCGAACCGGGCGGGTACGATCGTCATCCCGTACTCCACCGACGTCTACACCTCACGGCTCCGGCCGCCGAGGGCCGTTCACTAGGCGGCGCTCGCGTCGCAGGCGCTCACCCATGGGCAGGCACGGCACTTTCCCGGGCTCGGGGTCGCTCGCCCGTCGTAGGGCTGCTCGACCTCCCGGAGGAGCCGGACGACCTCGGAGCGAGCCGCGGGGCCGTAGTCGATGACGAATTCGCCCCCATCGCCGTACTTCAGCACCCCGTAAGGTGGAGTTCGCCTGGTCTCCTCCTCGATGAGGAAGGCGTAGGCCATGAGCTGTGCCCGGTGCGAGGGGGGAGGACCCCGAGGCGGGGAGCCGCGGCTCTTGAGCTCGACCGGCACGAGGCGACCGTCGCGCAGCACGCGGACCTCGTCCGGCCGCCCCACGAGGGCGAACCGTTCCGACCGGAAGCTTCGGCCGGGCCGGAGGCTCCGGTCGACGCTCTGCACCCGACCGTATCGACGGGACGATGCGAACTCAACGAGGGCCCACCCCGAGAGGACCGCCAGGAGAACGCCCCCGAGGAGGAGGACGAGCGAGAGTTCGGAGATGGTCACGGCCTCACCCACAGCCACGCGCCCAGGGCGAGGAGCGCAAGACCGGTCAGGAGGAGGAGCGCGAAGGCGGGAAGGCGGCGGTCGCGGCGCTCCTCGCGGAAAAGGTACCGGTCGTGGAACTCCGTACCTCGGGCAGCACTCCTCCGGCTGGCCGCCGATGGACCACCCACCGGGGGATTCCGACTATA
>JAKIWY010000012.1 GCA_022749835.1 Thermoplasmata archaeon
CGGCAGCACTCGTGGAACTTCGAGTCGTACGACCTCGAGACCGGGATCGACCTCGCCGACGTGCCGATCCACGACCTCGGCAACGCCCAAGAGTTCGGGTCGTCGAAGGATATGGTCGACGGCGTCCGATCGGAGCTCACGCCGGTCTGCGAAGCCGGAAAGTTCCCGCTCGTCCTCGGCGGAGACCACGCCTGCTCGCCCCCGGTCGTCGAGGCGTTCCCCTCGTCGAGCTCGCTCGGCGTCCTCTACCTCGACGCCCATCTCGACTTCCGTTCGAGCTATCTCGGCGACCCCCGCAGCCACGCCTGCTCGTCCCGACGGATCGTCGAGCGCGTCGGCGCCCGAAACGTGGTGGTCCTCGGGGTCCGCTCGGTCTCGAAGGAGGAGGTCGAGGAGAACCGGTCGATCGGCATGGGCTTCGTGACCGCCCACGAGATCGCCCAGGAGGGGATCGAGTCGGTGGTCCAGCGGGCGCTCAACATGCTCAAGACGGACAACGTCTACATCTCGCTCGACATCGACGTCATCGACCCGGCGTACGCCGCCGGGACCGGTACCCCCGAGCCGTTCGGGCTCTCCCCCCGGGACATCAAGCAGGTGATTGGCCAGGCCGCTCCGCGCCTTGTCGGCATGGACATCATGGAAGTGAGCCCGCACTACGACAACGGCAACACGAGCGCGCTCGCCGCACGCCTCGCGCGCGAGGCGATCGTGCGCGTCGTCGCCGCGCGCCACCACTGACCGGGGCCGCTACGTTGGACGACGAGACGGCGGCGTCCACTCCCCCGACGGCCCGGGGCGCCGAGGCGTCGCTGCGGCGGGTGGACTGGATGGGATTTCCCGCCCTCCTCAAGGAGCGCGAGACGAAGGCCTACCGGCCGAAGGCGCTCGATGAGCGCCTTCGCAAGGAGCGCACCCGCACCGAGGTGCGCCTGCTCCAGGAGGCGCGCCGACTCGGCGTGCGGACACCGATCGTCTACGACGTCGATATCGACCGGTCGCGGATCGTCCTCGAAGAGCTTCCCGGGCCGACGCTCAAAGAGCTATTGGAGAAGAGCGCGGGAGAGTCGGCCCCGCTCGCCCCGGCGCTGCACGCGGTCGGCTTTGCCCTCGGGCGGCTACACGCCGGCGGGATCACGCAGGGGGACCTCACCAGCTCGAACATCTTGTTCCCGTCGGGCGCCGAGGGACCGCCCGCCTTCATCGACCTCTCCATGGGCGCTCGCAGCGCGGGGGTCGAGGAGATGGGGATCGACCTCCACCTGATCGAGGAGGATCTGACCGCGCTCCATCCGAAGGGGCCCCAGCTCTACAAGCGGTTCCTCGAAGGGTACGCCGAAGGGAACCCGGCCGGGCACCTCGATGTCCGTACTAGGGCCAAGGCGATCAAGGGCCGGATCCGGTACGCCTGAACGAGCTCTACCGGGCCTTCGACTCAGAGCGCGGTGCCCTTGCGGTCGCGCTCGAGCCGAACCATCGAAAGCTCCGGCAGGATCTCGGAGGCGAGAAGGCCGGGGCCGATGCGTGCAGCGGCCCGGACCCCGGCTTCACCGACCCAGAACGTCGCCAGTCGGACCGCTCCGGTCGCCGGGAGCCCCTGGCCGAGGAGCCCGCCCAAGGTTCCGGCGAGCACGTCGCCCGCGCCGGCGACCGTCTGGGCCGGTGCGTGTCGACGATTGACGAAGGCGAACCGTCCGTCGGTGAGCAGGTCGGGCTCCCCCTTGACCACCAGGGTGATGCCCCGCTCCGAGGCGATGCGGCGGGCCTCCTCGAGGCGGTCCCCCTCCTCGCTGGGGGCCGTCGCGCCGAACACCCGTCGGTACTCTCCGGCGTTGGGCGTGGCGATGAGATCGCCCGGCGTCCCCGACGAGCTCCTCGGGGGAATCGCGGCGAGCGCGTCGGCGTCGACCACCAGGGGGATCTTCCCTCGGAACCGGGCGATGACCTCGGAGAACGCCTCGCAGGTGCCGGAGTCGGCCCCCGCGCCCATGCCGAGGACGAGCGCATCCGGGGGATTGGTGCTCAGGCGCTCGGTGAGGAGTGCGACGTCGCTCAGGTGGAACTCCCCGTCGCCGACGGCGGTGACCACCAGGTCGGCGGAAAAGCCCTGGATGCGATCGGCGGCGGGCCAGGGGGCGAGCACGCTGGCCCGCTCGCAGCCGGTCCGAAGTGCCGCGAGCGCGGCGAGGGCCGGTGCCCCCGAGTAGGGTCCCCCTCCGACGACCGCGATACGGCCCCGGCGTGAACGGCTCCCCCTCGGGGCGCCGGTGCTCAGGAACCTGAACTCGCCGGGTCCGGTCTCGCTCCACGCCGTTTCGGGGATCCCGACGCTTCGGACCGTCACCTCCCCGCAGCTCGCCTCGGTCATCCCGGCCTTCTTCTCGGTGAACGTCACCGTCCACCGAGGTCGGAGTGCGCCATCAGAACCCATTCCCGTCGGAAGATCGACCGAGAGCACCGGAGCGCCGCTCGCCCGGATCTCCTCGCACGCCTCTCGGTACGGCGACCTGAGCTCCCCCCCCTGCCCGGTGCCGAGCATGGCGTCGATCACCAGCGGCACCGCGGAGAGCTCGGCGGCCCTCGGGGAGCGGTCGTGGCTCGGCATGCGGGCGTGCGCCCTCTCCCAGCAGCGGCGCGCCGCGCTCGAGCGGATCTCCGAGGCCGGTCGCACGAGCCAGACTTCCGGCGAATAGCCCCACTGCTGCAGGTAGAAGGCGGCGCACGTTCCGTCCCCGCCGTTGTTCCCCGAGCCCGCCACGACGGCAACTCGGGCAGGGGCCGGCGGTAGGTGACGGGAGGCATCCTCGGCGATCGCCCGGCCGGCGTTCTCCATGAGTTCGCCCAGCGAGACGCCGAGGGCGACGGCGTTCTCCTCGATCACCGACATGTCGAGGGCGCTCTTCGGCGAACCCAAGAGGGCGGTCATCGGGCTCACGCCGGCGGCGGGGTCGACTCTCCGGGGAGTTCGCCGGTCGAGAAGATATCGATCGAGGCGGGCAGCAGGTTGCGTCGGGCGAGGTAGGTCGCCTGGGTTCGACTGTAGCGGAAGAGGATGTCGGCCTTTCCCTCCTGGAAGCCCCAGGGACGGATGATCAGGAGATCGCCCTCGCGGATCCACATTTTCTTCTTGAGCTTCCCGGTGATCCGGCCCATCCGGGGGACCGAGTCTTCGCACATCACGCGGATCCGGGCGGCGCCGAGCAACTGGTTCGCCACGCCGAAGATCTCGCCGCGCGGACGACGCGGGAGGGGAAGCCGTCCGACCTCCTGACCGCCTTCCACGACGACGACGGCGCCGGCCGCGTCCTCGGCCGGTGGCGATGAGGAGGCGGGGGAGGCGTCCTCGCCCGGCGGCTTTTCCATCACGGCCTCGCCGAGACGGGGTGACTATTATAAGTGCGCGTGGACCTCGAGAAGACCCTCTCGGGATTCCGGGTGAGCGCCGCTTCGACAAGATCGGTCGGGATCGGAAGCGCCCGGAAATCCCTCAGGTTCGCCCCGATGTCCTTGACCCCGGGCCCCGGCCAGTCGCTGCCGAAGAGGAGTTTCTCTCCGAGCCTCTCGATCCCGGGGAAGTAGGAAGGTATCTTGCCGGGCGGGACGCTCGAGAGCTCGAGATAGACGTTGGGGAATCGTCGCGCGAGGAACATCGCCTCGCTCGTCCACAACGGCCGGCCCCCGTGCGCGAGGACGATCGTGAGCTCGGGAAAATCGATGGCGACGTCCTCGACGAGGATCGGCTGGCCGAACCGGTTCCTCGCCCGGGGGAAGACGGAGGTCCCGGTGTGGAAGATGACCGGGACCTTGAGACGCTCGCACTCCTCGTAGATCGCCCGGAGCCCGGGAAGCCGGCCCCCGACGTAGTCGTTCGGCGAGAACAGTTGATGGGGCGGGTGGATCTTGATGCCCCGGATCCCGAGGCGCTCGACGAGACGTTGGACCTCCTTCCGCGGCTCCGGGTGAGAGGGGAGGACCGAGCCGATGGCGATGAGACGCTGGGGGTCCTCCCGCGCGTAGTCGCTCACGAACTCGTTGGCCTTCTCGGTGTAGCCGACGACCTCGGGGCTGACGTAGTTGACGAGCACCGCACGCTCTACGCCGCACCGGTCGAGGTACTCGAGGAACTCTCTCGGCTCGCGGACGTACCGGTCGACATCCGCCGGGGTCTGGCCGACGAGCGCCCGCGCCTCGGGGCGCATCTCCCAGAGCGGGTTGATGTGCACGTGGCAATCCGTGACGCCCATCGGGCGGTGCGACATCGACCGAGTATATCCGAGCGCCGAGCGCCTAACTCGTGGCGCGCCCCACGCGGGCTGACTTCCTGCGTTTCCCACCCTTTATCTGGCCCGAGCGCCAGTTTGGGGGCAATGTCCGGGACTCCCGCGCCGAACCTGGGACCCGCCCCGAAGCTCCTCAAGGCCGCCTACCTCGCCACGAGGGAGTCGATCCTTCGAGAGACGCGGGCGACCGCCCTCTTCTACTTCCCGGGCCCGGTCCTCGCCGTCCTCCTCTTCGGGATCCTCGACTACTCCTCCGCTTCGACTACCTACGGTTGGCCGTCGTTCCCTTTCCTGAGCGACCGTTTTCAGCAGCTGAGCAACTGGAACTCCTCGCTCGGGCGGTACGTCACGATCTTCCTCACGCTCCTCTTGGTGATCGCGCTCCTCTGGCTACTCATCCGGTACCTCCGGTGGATCACCACGGTCTACGCCGTCACCACCCACCGCGTGATCATCCAGCGGGGAATCCTCGGGAGGGATTTCGACGAGATCCCCGTTCCCCAGGTGCGGGGGGTCGATGTCCGGCAGTCGGTAGGCCAGCGGCTCCTCGGCTACGGCACGGTGACGGTCTCCTCGGAAGGCGGCGGCGGGATCGTCGGGCACGAAGCCTGGCAGGGTATCCCGAGGCCCTTCGAGTTCCAGCGCCTCGTGGAGAGCGCCAACCAGGCGATCACTGCGGGGGCGTACAGCGCCTCTCCCGGCCCCAGTCGCGGGACCAACTAGCGGCGCCCGACGGCGATTCCCCAAGGCTCCGCGGAACCGCCGAGCCTCTGCACCCCTGCCTGGAATGATGCGGATCGCCGGGCAAACTCTATTCGGGCCGGTCCGCTCGCTCCCGGCGCCGGAATGACGGACGACTTCGAGGCGATCGTCATCGGTGCCGGCATGGCCGGAAGCTGCGCGGCGATCCGGCTCGCCCAAGCCGGCGTCAACACGCTGCTCCTGGAGCGGGGCAGCGAGGCCGGCGCGAAGAACCTCTCGGGAGGGATCCTTTGGGGGAACGACCTCGAGCGGATCCTCCCAGGTTGGCAATCGGAGATGCCGCTCGAGCGGCACGTGGTGCGAAAGCGCTTCGGCTTCCTGGAAAAGGAGCGGGCCGTCTCCTTCGTCTACAGCGACATGAGCTGGAAGAGCCGGCCGTACGTGGCGCACTCCGTACTTCGGGCGCGCACCGACGCATGGCTCGCGAAGAAGGCGGAGGAGGCGGGAGCGACCGTGGTGACCTCCGTCCCTGTCGAGCGGCTCAACTGGGAGGGAAGCCGGGTCCACGGGGTCGTCCAAGGGGGCGAGACGATGACCGCCCCCGTGACCGTCCTCTGCGATGGGGCGAATTCGCGCCTCTCGCTCGGTACCCCTATCCGGCCGAACGCACGCCTGAGCCCATCGGCGACCGAGATCGGGATCAAGGAGGTCTTTCAACTGCCCGCCGAGGTCATCGAGGAGCGCTTCCAGCTCGCTCCGGGCGAGGGCCATGCGGAAGAGTGGGTCGCCGGGATGCTGCCGCCGGGCGTCGCGGGCGGCGGCTTTCTCTACACGAATGCGCAGACGATCTCGCTCGGCCTCATCCTCAACATCGGCACGATGTTCGGCAAGGGCGCCTACTCCCCCGAGCTCATGGAGCGGTTCAAGCTGCATCCGGCGATCGCCTCTCGGCTGAAGGACGCCGTGCTCGTGGAGTACGGCGCCAAGCTGATCTCCTCGGGCTGGGCCAGCCGACCCGCCGCGTTCTCGGGCGACGGCTGGATGGTGGCGGGGGACGCCGCCGGATTCGTATTCTCCAACGGCATCGTGATCCAGGGGATGAACTACGCCGTGCGGACCGGCCTCGAGGCGGCGGAGGCGGCGATCGCGGCGCGAAGCCGCAACGACTTTTCGGGAAAGAGCCTAGGGGAGTACGACACGCGCCTAGAGAAGACCGGAGTACTCCACGATTTCCGCGAGTTCGAGGGCCTCGACCGGGTCAAGTGGAATCCCCGATTCTACGGCGGGTACCCAGCGATGGCGGGAGAGCTCATGCAGCGCCTGCTCACGGCCCCCGAGGGCGAACGGGAGCCGATCTACCGACTTCTTGAGAGCGCCCGGAGATCCGCGGGGCTCCGGGCGATCGAGCTGGTCAAAGACTCCGTCGACCTGTTCGAGAATCTCTAGGCGTTCGACCCCGGGAGATTCCGGCGCGGGAGCGGGCGAGAGCCCGGCGGGCCTACGAGAGGCCGCGGACCTTCCGGATCTCCTTGGTCAGGGCGGGAACGATCGCGAACAGGTCCCCGACGATCCCATAGTCCGCGACGCGGAAGATCGGGGCCTGGGCGTCCGAGTTGATCGCGACGATGACACGAGAGCTCACCATTCCGACGACGTGCTGGATCGCCCCGGAGATCCCGACGGCGACGTAGAGCTGGGGCGCGACGGAGCGGCCCGTCTGGCCCACTTGGTAGGAGCCCGGCCTCCACCCCGCATCGGTGACGGCCCGCGATGCGCCGACCGCGGCGCCGAGGGAAGCGGCGAGCTCTTCGACGAGCCGGAAGTTCTCCGGGGCGCGGAGCCCCCGGCCCCCCGAAACGACGATGGTGGCGTCCCCGAGCGACGGGCCGCCGGTCACCTCGGTCGACTCAAGGGCGCTGACCTTCGGGGCCGGTGCATTGCCGGTCGGGAACGGGGGCGAGGCCCGTCTCTCCACCGGAGCAGCGGGGGCGGTGGTGCTCGCGGGCGGGAAGGCGTGCGGGCGCAACGCGACCACGCATCGGGGTCCCCCGAGATCGAGCTCCTCCGTGGCCCGCCCTCCGAAGACGGGCCGGGCGACGCGCAGGCCGCCGCCCTCGGTCGGCGATAGTTCGGTCGCCCCGGTGGCCACCGAGGCGTCCCACCGGGCCGCCAGGCGGCCGGCGAGCTCACGGTAGCGGACGCTCCCCGTAAGCAGGACGACCGAGACCTGGGCGCCCTCCACCTCGGCTCGAACGATGGCGGCCAAGGTCGAGCACGTGGCCGAAGTGAGAGCGGCGTCCTCCACGACACGGACGCGGTCGGTTCCCAAGGTCGCCATCTCCGCGGAGGCGGCGGCCAGGCCGTGACCGATGAGTAAGCCGGTCACCCTTCCCTCGCTCCCCGCGAGGCTCCGCGCGACGTTGAGCGCCTCGCGAGAGGGGCCGGAGAGTTGCCCGTGGACGGCTTCCCCTACGACCAGGACGCTCGGCCTCACGGGAACACCTTCGCCTCCTCGCGGAGGATCTTGACGAGCTTCTCGGCCGCTTCTTCCGGGCTCTGGTAATCGATAAGTCGCGCGCCGGTGCGCGGCGGAGGAAGGCGGAATCGCTGGGAGGTCGTTCGGCCCGCGGAGAAGGCGCCGAGAAGGGGAGCGACGTCGCTCCAGGGGAGCCGGTCGATCGTCGCCTTCCGCGATCTCAGGATGTTGGGAAGCGTCGCGGTGCGCGGGTCGTTCCACGCCTGCTGGAGGCCGATCAGGAGCGGCCCGGCGGCCTCGACCTTTTCGGAGCCCGAGTCGAGCACGCACTGGAAGCGGAACCGTTTCTCCTCCGCGTGCCAGCGCAGGTCGACCACCGAGCCGAACGATTCGACCCCGAGGAGTTCGGCGAGCGCCGAAGGGACGATCCCCTCCTCGTCGTCGCCGGCCTGCTTGCCCGCGAGGATGAGGTCGTGCGGGTACTTCCGGAGCGCCTCGCGAAGGACCCGAGCACACAGGAGCGGGTCGGCCGGCATCCCGACCGGGCGCTCCACCCAGGTCGCCCGGTCGCAGCCGAGGGCGACGCTCGCCCTAAGGACCTCCTCGGTGCGCGGTGCCGGGCCGAAGGAGATGCACCGAACGCTCGATCCGGGAACCGCCGCTTTGAGGAGGAGTGCCTGCTCGACCGCCGACTCATCGTAACCGGAGAGGACCCATTTGATCCCCTCCCCGTCGAGCTCGGTCCCGCCGGCGTTCGGGCGCAGCCGGCTCTCGGCGTCCGGGACCGGTTTGACCAGGACGACGATCTCCATCGGCCGCCCTTTCCCGACTAGGCGTACGCTTTCAGGTGCTCGCGGGCGATGACGATCCTTTGGATCTCGTTCGACCCCTCGTAGATCTGGGTGAGCTTGGCGTCCCTCAGCAGCTTTTCGACCGGGTACTCCTTCATGTAGCCGTAGCCGCCGAACACCTGGATCGCTTCGTCGGCGACCTGCATCGCCGCGTCCGAGGCGAAGCATTTCGCGATCGACGATTCGAGTGTCCCCGTCTTCCCGTGGTCGATCGTCCAGGCGGCCTGCCAGGTGAGGAGCCGGGCGGCGTGGACCGCTTGGGCCATGTTGGCGAGCTTGATCTGGATCGCCTGGTGTTCGGCGATCGGCTTTCCGAAGGTGCGCCGTTTGAGCGCGTACTCGCTCGCGTAGTCGACCGCCGCCTGGGCGATCCCCGTGGCGAGCGCGCCGATCGGCGTCCGGGTCTGATCGAGCGTCCGCATGGCGATCGAGAAGCCGTCGCCCTCCGCCCCGAGGCGCTGGCTCACCGGCACCGTGGCGTGCTCGAAGCGCACCGTACTGGTCGACGAGGCCCGGTGGCCCATCTTCTCCTCCTCCTTCCCCGGGACTACCCCCTCGGTCGACCGGGGCACGTAGAAGGCACAGATGCCACGGTGGCGCAACGCCGGGTCGGTGGTCGCGAACACCGTGTAGAGGGAGGCGTGCGGGGCGTTCGTGATGAAGCACTTCTCGCCGTCGAGCACATAGTGGTCTCCGTCCCTGCGGGCGCGGGTGAGCAGGCCGCCCGCGTCGCTGCCGCCACTGGGCTCGGTCAGGCAGAAGGAGGCGATGTTGTACGAGCCGCAGAACGGCGAGAGGACGCGTGACTTCTGCTCCGGGCTCCCGCCCAGGAGGATCGGCTCCAGCGCGAGGCAGTTGGCGATGATCGAGGTCGTCATCCCCCCGCAGGCGTGGGCGAGCTCCTCGACGATCAGGCACTGGTCGAGTAGGGAGAGGCCGCTCCCGCCGTACTCGCTCGGGATGTTGAGGTTCATCAGGCCGAGCTCCCAGGCTTTTCTGAGGACCTCCTCGGGGAACCGCCCCAGCCGGTCGGCCTCGGCGGCCTTCGGGAGCATCTCGGTCTTCGCGAACTTCCGGGCGAGGTCGCGGACCCCCTCCTGCTCGGCGGTGAGCGAAAAGTCCGGCATCGCGGAACCGGGCGGCGCAGCAGTCGGATTCGATATATTGTGTTCGGTCCGTCCTCGCGCCGTGACAGGAGCACGCCGGGCTTCCCGGTCGACCCGGGAGCTCCGGGTGGGCACGTATGCCCGCTTCGACGCGGACCGGGTACGCCGGACGGGGGCACCCGAGGTCATCCTCGGGGAGGGAAAGCGCTCCGAGCACCTCCTCGGGCTTCTCCACGGGCTCAAGCGCCGCGGCCGTGGGGCTCTCGTCTCAAGACCCACGCCGGCCCAGTTGAAGTTGCTGAGGGCGGGCGCCCGGGGGGGCCTTCCCCTCACCTTCCTGGCGAACGACCGGGTCGTCCGCCTCGCGGGCCCCCTAGGGAGCGAAGTCGCCGGGGGTACGGTGGCGCTCCTGAGCGGCGGAACCGCGGACGTCGGGCTCGCCGAGGAGGCGCGGGCGATCCTCGAGGAGCTCGGCGTGCGGGTCGTCCACCGCTACGACGTGGGGGTCGCCGGGGTCCACCGACTCGACCGGGCGTTGAAGGCGATCGCCCGGGAGCGGCCGGCGGTCTACCTGGTCTTTGCGGGCCGGGAAGGGTCGCTGCCGACCGTCGTGGCGGGTCTCGTCCGGGCCCCCGTGGTCGGGATCCCGACCAGTGTCGGGTACGGCCGGGGGGGGCGGGGGGAGGCGGCGCTCACCTCGATGCTCCAGTCGTGCGCCCCGCTCGCGGTCGTCAACATTGATGCCGCGGTTCCGGCGGCGCTCTTCGCCGTCCAGCTGCTCGCCGGGCGTCGGTAGCGCCCCTCCCCCCCGGAGCTGTCGCATTCGCACGGCAAGCGCGTAAACCCGGCGCCTATGGACATCTATTTGACACCTGACCGTCCTGCCTCGGCCGTGACCGGGCGGACGCACCTCTCCGAAGAAGAGGAGGCCCTGGAGCGGGAGGAGCGCGAGAAGCTCCGCCACATCGACTCCAAGGTGCACGAGCTCCGGAGTCGGCGTTCGACCCTCCTTACCCAGGTCCACCAGCTTTCGGACGAGCAGAAGGCGCTCTACGACCAGAGGGCGCCGAAGCGCCAGTCGCTCGAGGCCGCCCACTCCGAGCACCGGTCCATCGGCCGCCGGCTGAGCGAGCTGAGGAGCGCCCGGGACGCGGCGCGCACCCGCCTGGATGAGGCGCTCGCCAACCTTAGGCTCCTGCGCCAGACGGGCCCGGGCGACTCCCGGGCACGGCCCGAGGCGATCCAGCGGGAGATGGAGCAGCTCGAGCTCAAGCAGCAGACGAGCGTCATCCCGATCGCCGAGGAAAACGCCCTCATCACCCACCTGCGCCAGTTGAGAAAGCAGCTCGAGGAGGCGAACCGCGACCGCGCCAAGGTCGAGGGGTATGAGCAGAAGGTCAAGGACGCCGAGGAGGCGCTCAAGCTGCGACGCGTCGAGCTCTCCCAGCTGGTCGCCGAGGGCGAGAAGCTGCGGGTCGAGCGCGACAACCGAATGGCGTCGATGCGCGCCCACCTCGCCGAGGAGGGTCAGCTGATGGCCGCGATGCGGGAGAAGTCCAAGGTCCGCAGCGAGGTGATGGCCCGCCTCGACCAGACCAGCCGGGAGCTGAACGACCTCGAGCGGGAGGGGAACTCGCTGGTCGCCAACCAACGTTCCCGCCGCCAGGAGGCCCGCAAGGTCATCACGGACTACAACCGTTCGGTCCGCTCCGTGGTCGCCGGGCAGAGCGCCTACGACCGGGCGGCCGAAGAACAGCTCGAGCAGCTCCTCAAGCGCGGTCGGGTCACCCTGGGCGGATAGTGGGCGCCCTAGGGCGGTTCTCGGACTGCTCGTCCTGGACGGATCCAGCGATTCCGCTCGGTCCACGTCGTTCCATGGACGACTGGTCCCGGCGGTTCGTGAGCTGAGGGGACGATGACGCTCGACGACGCGCCGACGAGCCCTGAAGGGCCCGGCCGTGGCCCGTTCCCCGTCCTGGGGGCTGTCGCGCTGGCCGTGATCGTTGCGACGAGCTCCTTGGTGCTCGCTGCCGTGGCACGGAGTGGGACGAACGGCTCGGTGGACTCGGGCTTTTGCGCGGGCCAGTTGAGCCCGGTTCACCTAGGGTATAGAGGACCGCAGACCGGCTTCCTTTCGGACTCCTACCCCGGCGAGGTGACCCCGTATTACTGCGAGGGGTTCCACCTTCCCCCCAACGCTGAGCTGTCGGCCGGGGTCTTGCTGCACAATTCGGACCCTGTGGACCCCCACACCATCCTGAGCGTGGGGGTCGATCCGCCGTACTCCACGGTCAGCGTCTCACCGGGCGTTCCCGCCACGATCCCGGCGGGCGGGAACCTCACGTTCACCGTCACCTTCCTCCTGCCTTCCATCGGGGGGACGTACGACTCACCCGCCGCCAGCGTGACCGCAACGTGGTGACGGTTCGGGCCGGGCCCACTTCTCGACGATTCCCGGGACAAGATTGACCCAGAGGTCGCACGGCGAATCGCCATGCGCGGGGCCCCACCGGCCGCGCTTTCCCGCCTAGGCGACCTTGGCGACCGGGACGAAAACATCGATGACCGTCACGGTGAAGATCAGGGTCTCGCCCTGGACCTCGCTGTTGAAATTCTCGGTGTACGTCCCCTTGGCGACGTCCACCGCCGAGATGAAGAACTTGCCCTTCGACTGAGAGGAGCAGGGCCCGGTCCCGGCGTAGTCGTAGCCGAGGATCTTGCCCGTATCACCGGGGGTGAGTTGGTTCTCTACCGTGATCGAGCCGTTCCCCCCGGGCGTGCTGGTCACGTTCGTCACCTCGACCTGCCAGCCCTGGGGACTCGCGACGTCCCCGATCTTGGCCAGGTTCTCGATGCTGACCTGGGAGGAGTTCGCGCTCAGGATGAGGACCGTCCAGCCGTAGTGGGGGTCGTTGAACTGCGCCCCGGTGGTCGCCACCTGCCCGGGGAACCGGGAGGCAAATGCCGGACCGGCGAGCGTCTGGAAGACGGGCAATCGATAGGAGAGCGGGTAGGTGCCGGTGCACGCGGTGATCGTCGGGCCATACCCGAGCGCCGGGGTTACCGTGATGACGCGGGACTGGTTCGGGGCCATCCCGACGATCCCCTGCCAGAACCCGGTGACGACCTGGATGAAGCTCAGATTCCCGAGAGAGTAGCCGGAAGAAGGCGTATTGCCCCCGACGTGGACGGCGAGCGTGGAGTAGTTCTTCGCGACCCCGCGGGTGTGGTATTCGAGCGATTTCGGATACGCGGCGTCGTTGGCCGCCACGCTGTAGATGGAGGTGTCGAACACTCGGCCGTCCTGCGGCCCGGTGCCGAACTGTCCGATGTAGTCGACCGTGACGTTGTCGCCGAGCTGGACCAAGCGCTGGGCCGAGCTACCCATCGGGCGGTGCGTCCAGTAGAAGTAGCCGCCGAAGGCACCCCCGGCGATGAGGGTGACGGCGATCAAGATCGCCGCCAAGGTCCAAGGAACGTTCTCGGCCATGAATCTGGTCAGGTAGGAGTGGGGGTCAGCATGTCGCGTTTCTCGTCATCGATATCGGAGAGACAGGTGGTCCTCATTCCCCCGCGCCCCGAGCCGGGCGGGGATATAAATGCCCGCTGGGCGGTTTCCGGCGGCCGCTTCCCTCAGGCGCGCCGCAACTTGCCGACGATCGGCTCCTCGAGCACGCCGGAAGCTTCCAGTCGGTCGATCAATTCCTCCGTCCGCTCGCTCGAGAGCCCCTGCTCCCTTGCCCGGCCGACCGCCTCCTTGAGGTCCGCGTAGCCGTCCATCGAGCCATCGGAGAGCTCGTCGATCAGTTCGAGCAGGGCGGCTTCCGCCACCCGATCCTCCCTCACGGGCGGCGGGGGGGGAGCCTTCGGAGCATCACGGCGGACGGCGACCTTGGAGCTCGGCGTCTCGTCGGGGACGGGGCGCACCCCTTCCACCACGTCGAGCACGGTGAGCAGGCCCGGGCGGAACGCTGCCGGGTCGACGCTCGGATACATCTCCCGGGCCACCCGGACCCCCCTACGCCACAGCTCGGGAACCCCCTCCGAGCTGAGCCGTTCGTCGGTCGGCGGGTCGGGCGCTCGGAGCCGCTCCGATAGCTCGATTCGAGTGACGGTTTGCTCGACAGCGTCAAGGAGCTGGAGCTGGTAGGAATGCTCGCCTACCGGCTGGACCGCCTCGGCCCGGATGGAGGCGACCGCCGACCCATCGCGGCCCCGATAGAGGTGCGCCTTCCCGATGACGATCGCCAGGCTCCGCTCCGTGATCGCCGACAGCTGAGCGGCGGCCCGCGGCTGATAGCTGCCCGCCGTCAGGGCCATCGCACCGGTCGGGTCGGAGAGCTTGGCCCGGTAGAACGTCGCCG
>JAKIWY010000120.1 GCA_022749835.1 Thermoplasmata archaeon
CTAGCGGTGGGGATCGTGAACTCAGTGAAGACGCCTGCGGGGGTGATCCGTCCGATCTTTTGGCCGAAATTTTCGACGAACCAGAGGTTGCCGTCCGGGCCGGCCGCGATCCCGATAGGCTGGCTGCCGGCGGTGGGGATCGTGAACTCAGTGAAGACGCTTGCGGGGGTGATCCGTCCGATCTTGTTTGTGGACCACTCGGTGAACCAGAGGTTGCCGTCCGGGCCGGAGGCGATATAGTAAGGCTCGCTGCCCACGGTGGGGATCGCGAACTCCGTGAAGGTTTGACCGGAGGCCACGGAGGCAAAGACCAGGCCGAACAGTGTGACGAGAGTGAGCAGGGGTCCACCCAGCGACTTTTCCAGAGAGGTTCCCTGACCCTCGCCCGTGAGTACCCCGGAAACCTCTTCGGCAGGAACGAAGGACATGTGCTCTTCCGCACGCTGCGCGCCTGTCATGACTCCCTCCCGACGCCTTGACGGACCTGAGACCTAGTCTCAGTCTGCCGCTGAGTCTATACCCTGCTTTGAGCCATCCCCCCGGAGATCTGAGGTGATTCCGGCCCGTCCCGGGTTAACCTACTCGTTAGTCGTCGCCGGGACCGTCCGGCGACCGGGCCTCGAAAGGCCAGCGCGATGAACCCGTTCACCCGGATCGCCCTCCTCTCTCACTTCGTGAAGTGGAGGCTCACCTGGAACCGGCGGGACACCCGCTACGAGCGCCTCGTTCCGGGCAACCCGAAGTTCATGGGGCCGCGCCGGGCCGCCGGACTCATCACGGACGGCTCGGTCCTCATGGCATCCGGGCTCGGTGGGAACGCGAGAGCCTCGATCCTCTATTGGGCCATCCGGGAGCTGTTCGAGGAGACCGGTCACCCGCGCGACCTGACGGTCCTCTCCGTTGGCGGCTTCGGCGGCCGCGGGAGAGCGCCCGGCACGCTCGAGGAGCTGGGCCAGAAAGGGCTCTGCACCAGGTTCTTCTCCGGTCACCTCGAAACCTTCAAGGCGATGCTCCGGCTCGCCGAGGCGGGCCTGCTCGAGCTGCAGTGCCTCCCGCAGGGGATCATGGCGCTCCTTCTGGAGGCGCAGGGCCGGGGAGAGACCTCCCTCACGTCGGCGACCGGAGTCGGGACTTTCATCGACCCGAGAGTGGGGCGCGGCTCGCCCGTGGTGGACCCCGCCGCCCGGCAGTGGGTGAGCGTCGCGACGAAGGGGCTGCGGTACGAGATGCCGAAGGTGAACGTGGCGCTCTTCAACCTGCCGGCGGCAGACGAGGACGGGAACCTCTACGCCCGCGGGGCGGCCATGGTCGCGGAGTGCCGCGAGGCGGCCCTCGCCGCCCGGCGCAACGGCGGTGTCGTCCTCGCAAACGTCGGCCGGATCGTCCCGCGCGGCTGGGGCGAGGTCTTCCTCCCGGCCGAGGCGGTGGACGCCGTGGTGGAATACCCGGGGACGGAGCAGACCGGGTCGATCCCGCACCGGAAGGCCTGGTCCATGTTCACGACGGAGAGCGACGTCCCGGAGGAGGAGGCGATCGCGAAGCTCCGATTTGCCAACCGGCTCCTCGGCATCACGCCGCGGCGAGGTCCCGTCGACGACGCGCTCGCCCGCCTCGCCGCCTCCATCTTCGCCGACAACGTCGGCCCCGGAGCGAACGTGAACATCGGGGTCGGGCTCCCCGAGGAAGTCTGCCGGCTCCTGCACGAAGGGGGGGTGGCCGAAGAGATCACGCTCTTCACCGAGACCGGCGTGATCGGCGGACTGCCCGCGCCCGGGATCTTCTTCGGCGCGGCGGTCTGCCCGCGACGGATGATCAGCTCGGCCGAGGTCTTCCGGATGTGCCAGGAGAGCCTCGACGTGACGATCCTGGGGCTCCTCGAGGCCGATTCCGAGGGCAACGTCAACGTCTCGCGGCGGGGCGACGGGGCGCTGAACGCCGTAGGCCCCGGCGGCTTCATCGACTTCACCTGCGCCGCGCGGACGGTGATCTTCGTCGGGTCGTGGATGGCGAAGGGGCGGATGGGCGTCGCGGGAGAGCGGATGCGCGTCGTGGCGGCCGCGCCGCCGAAATTCGTCGACCGCGTCAGCGAGGTCACCTTCAGCGGCGCCGAGGCGCTGAAGCGTGGCCAGAAGGTCTTCTACTGCACGAGCGTCGGCGCCTTCCGGCTGACCCCGCGCGGCATGGAGCTGATGGCCGTCCTCCCGGGGATCGACATCCAGCGGGACATCCTTCGAGCCTCCGCGATGCGGATCGTCCTTCCCCCGTCGGGCGACGTTCCGGTCGTTGACGGCTCCATTGTGAGCGGAAAGGGGTTCCGGCTCCGTCTCGGGCGACGAGACGGGGCCGCCGCCTGACGTGACACAGATACTTTCCACTGGCGGCCTCGAGCGCGCCTTCCCGCCGGCTCCGTCGCGCCGCGACTACGTCCAGCGCCAGCGCGACGCGCACGGTCGCAGGTCCATGGCCGTCCTTCCGATCCACTACCCGAAGGAGATCCTCACGGCGCTCGACATCCTCGCGGTCGAGATGTGGGGGCCGCCAGGCCCGCCGCGGGGCGCGGCGGCCGGGCGGATACAGAGCTACGTCTGCGCGGTCGTGAGGAACGCCCTCGCGTTCCTGGCGTCCGGGGGAGCCGAAGTCGTGGACGGCGTCCTCTTCCCCCACACGTGCGACTCGCTCCAGGGGTTGGCCACCCAGGCGACGGATCTCGGCGGCTGGGGGAAGGCGGCTTTCGTCTTCCAGCATCCGCGCGGCGGCGAGAGGGCGAGCGCCCGGCGCTTCGCCCTGGAGGAGCTCCGCTCGCTCGCCCGGGAGCTCGAGGCCTGGACCGGCCGGAGCCTCTCGCCTGAGCTGCTGGCGGCGGCGATCCGGCTGCACGACGAGATCGACGGGTGCCGCGCCTCGCTCCTCGACGGCCGGGCACGGCTGCCGATCGGCGATCCGGAGCTCTACGCGCTCCTCCGGCGAGGCGAGTGGCTCTGGCCGGAGGAGCACCTCGCCGAGCTGCGTTCCGCGGTGGGGAGGCTGGGACCGGAGCCGGCGCAGACGGGGCTCCCGCTTCTCGTCACCGGGTACGTGCCCGAGCCGATGAGCCTCCTCGCCACGCTGAATGACGCCGGCGCCTTCGTGGCTGCCGACGACTACGCGGCGGTCGGCCGGCGGGTCGTCAGGCGGAACGGCGTCGCCGATGCCGATCCGTGGGCCGACCTCATCTCCCGCTACCTGGCACACCCGCCGTGCCCCACGCGGGGGACCGACCTGGCGGTCCGAATGCGCCACCTCGTCTCGCTCGCCGAAGCGAGCGGCGCCCTCGGCGTCCTCGTCCACGTCCAGAAGTTCTGCGAGCCCGAGCTCTTCGACGTCCCGGCGATCCTCGCTGCCTTCACGGCGCGAGGTCTTCCCGTCCTCGTGCTCGAGGGCGAGCTGGAGCGGTCGCTCTCCGGGCAGGCGGAGACCCGCGTGGAGGCGTTCGTCGAGCTCCTCCGGGCGCGGGGGAGGGCCGCGTGATGCTGCGCCGGATCCAGTACGAGCTGTCCGGTCACCTCGTCGGTCCCGCCCTCCTCCGCGCGAAGGAATGGCGCCGGCGCCGCTCGCGGCGGGGCCGCGCGCCGAAGGCCGGGCCTTTCGGCCCCCCGCTCGAGTCGACGCGGAAGCTCAAGGAGCTGATGAGCCTTCACTACCTCCAGGGGCGCTTCGCCGACGGCGCGGTCCCGGTCGCCTGGGTCACGAGCGGCTTTCCCGTCGAGCTCCTCCGCCCCCTGGGCTTCTTCACGCTCTACCCGGAGAACCACGCGGCGATGTGCGGCGTGGCGCGGACGGTCCCCGAGCTCTCGGACGCCGCCGAGAAGGTGGGCTACTCCCGCGATCTCTGCAGCTACGCCCGGACGGATCTGGGCTGCGTCGCGACCGGGAAGACGCCCGCCGGACGGCTCCCGAAGCCCGATCTCCTCGCCTGCTGCACGAACATCTGCCAGACGGTCCTTTACTGGTACAAGGCGCTCGCTCAACGCTTCGGCGTGCCGCTCGTCGTGATCGACACCCCGTTCGTCTACGGCGAGGCCAAGCCGCACCACGTGGCCTACGTCCGGGAGCAGCTCGAGGAGCTGGTCTCGGTCGCCGAGCGGGTCAGCGGCCGGCGCGTGGACCCGCAGGAGCTCGTCGAAGTCACCGCGCGCGCGAAGGAGGGCTCGCGCCTCTGGGGCGAGTGCCTGGCGACGGCCAGGAGCCGTCCCGCGCCCTGGACCGGGTTCGACGGCTTCTTCCACATGGCGCCGATCGTCGCGCTGCGCGGGAGCGAGGCCTGCAACGCCTACTACCGGCTCCTCCTCGGCGAGCTGAAGGACCGGGTCGCGCGGGGGATCGGGGGGATCCGGGAGGAGCGGCACCGCCTCCTCTGGGACAACCTCCCGATGTGGTTCGCGGTGCGGGAGCTGTCGACGCTCCTCGCCGAGGAAGGCTTCAACTTCGTCTGCACGAGCTACACGAACGCCTGGGCCGAGGCGGGCGTCCGCGTCGACCCCGCCGACCCCTACGGGTCTATCGCGCGGGCGTATACCCACATCATCCTCAACCAGGACCTGACGAACCGGCTCGGCATCCTCCGGCGCCTCGCGCGCGACTATGCGTGCGACGGTGCGGTCCTCCACAGCGACCGCTCCTGCAAGCCCTACTCGATCGGGCAGGTCGACCTGAAGGAGCGGCTCGGGGAGGAGCTCGGGATCCGTGTCCTGCTGCTGGAGGCGGATCACAACGACCCGCGGGCCTGGGCGGCGGAGCCGGGCGCGAACCGGATCGCGGCCTTCATGGAGAGCTTCGCGTGAGCGGCGCCGCCGCGCTGGGGATCGACGCCGGCAGCACGACGTGCAAGGCGGTGGCGGTGGACGCGGCCGGAAGAATCGTCGGACGGCGTCTCGAGCCGGCGAGCCCCCGCATCGACGAGCAGGCGGCGCGGCTGCTCGCCGAGCTCCGCACCGAGGTGGGTGGGGATCCGCCGGTCGGGGCCACCGGCTATGGCCGCAAGCGCGTCGCGGCGAGCCGCGTCCTGACCGAGATCACCTGTCACGCCCGGGGGGCCTTCGCTCTCCTCGGCCGCCCGGGTCTCCTCGTCGACATGGGGGGGCAGGACACCAAGGTAATCCGGCTCGGCAAAGGCGGTGAGGTGCTCGACTTCTCGATGAACGACAAGTGCGCCGCGGGGACAGGCCGCTTCCTGGAGGTCATCCTCGCGCGCCTCCACGTGCCGTTCGACGAGGTGGCCGGGCAGGTGCGCCGCGCCGGCCGCGCGGTCCCCGTCTCCAGCACGTGCACGGTCTTCGCCGAGAGCGAGGTGATCTCCCTCGTGGCGCGGGGGGAGCCGCTCGAGGGAATCGTCAAGGGGCTCCACGCCGCCCTCGCCTCGCGCGTCGCCGCGCTC
>JAKIWY010000121.1 GCA_022749835.1 Thermoplasmata archaeon
ACTTGGGGCGGACATGTTCGCCCTCGAGCTAAGTCCGGACGACCGCTCTGTCCTATTCCTCTCGAACGCCCCCGGCCGCGGGGGAAGACGACAGCTCAACCTCTGGCGGGTCCCGGCCGATGGGGGAACTCCTTCTCAGCTCACCGAGTACGCTTTCCCGGTGGGCTTCGGGGGCCTTGCTGGGCATTCTCCGGACGGCCGGTCGATCGCGTACTCGGCGAACGAAAGTGAGGACCTCAAGAACGCGGACATCTACGTCGCGCGCTCCGACGGGAGCTCGCCGGAGCGGGTTCTGAGGGTCCGCGAGGGCTCCGTGGACGGCCCGGCCTCATGGCACCCGGACGGACACCGGATCGCGGTCAACTCGGACGCGACCGGGACCCAACGCCCCGGGATCCTCGACCTCGGCACCCGGGAGATCCGGTGGCTCGGGAAGGACGGAGAGGACGAGTCGGTGGTCGAGTTCTCTCCGGACGGCCGGCGGCTTCTGACGCTGCGCCATCACGGGGTCCAGATCGATCCCCACGTCTACGACGTCGACTCCGGTGAGGGGCAGCGCCTGCCGCTCGACGGGGGGGTCACGCTTCGCCTCGCGTTCGCCAAGGACAACGATTCCGTCTTCTGCGCGTTCTCGAGCCCCACGCGTCGGCCGGAGTTCGTCCTGCTTCGCCCGGGCCAGCCGACGACGGTCCTGAGGGCGGCCGACTACGGGAGCATCGACCCGACGCGCTTCGCCAACTGCCGGGTCGTCCGGTATCTCGCGCCCGACGGTCGGTCGATCGAGGCGCTCCTGTACTCCCCTCCGCACATCGCCGCCGGAGCCCGCCTGCCGGCCCTGGTCGAAGTACACGGGGGACCCACGGCCCAGTTCTTTCGCAACTTCAACACGCTCGCGCAATGCCTGGTGAGCCGGGGGATTGTCCTCCTCCAGCCGAACATCCGGGGGAGCACCGGCTACGGTTCGGAGTTCCGGGACCTGAACCGGAACGACTGGGGCGGGGCCGACCTCTCCGACGTTGTCGCGGGAGCCGAGTACCTTGCCGGCCTTCCGTTCGTCGACCCCACCCGGGTCGGAGTGTGGGGCGGTAGCTTCGGCGGCTTCATGACCTACCTCGCCACGGTGAAGCGTCCGGAGCTCTGGAAGGCCGCCTGCGCATGGGTCGGCATCTCCGATCTGGAGCGCCTGTACGACGAGTCACGGGAGCATTACCAGTATTATTTCCGGGAGCAGATGGGCGAGCCGCAGAAGAATCGGGAACTCTGGCGGGACCGGAGCGCGATCCACTTCGCGGACCGGCTCACCGCTCACCTCCTGATGGCCCACGGGGTGAACGACCCGCGCTGCCCGGTCGACCAGGCGCGCCTCTTCCGCGACCGGTTGGTCGAGCTCGGCCGGAAGGAAGGGAAGGACTTCGAGTATCTGGAGCTCACCGACGAGGGCCACGGATCTGCGGACATCGAGGAGAAGCTGCGGATGTACCGCACGCTCTCCGACTTCTTCGCTCGGGCCCTTTGAGTGCTCCCAAGGTTCCAGCGATCCGGCGGCGGCGAGGCGACCCGCGTCTCTTGGATGATTATCGATGATTGCGTTTCTGAGTTCACGCCCTGTATCTCGCTGACGCGCTCGAGCCAGAGCTGGCCCCCAGCCCGCCTTGAACCGTCGTACCGCCCGGCGGGTGCACCGAGAGCCTCGTGGGACCCGTGACACGTCGACCCGCAACTTCCACATGACGGTCCGCGGGAGCCCCGGTCAGGGTGGACCCACCCGCCTTCAACGTTCCAGACAGGGATCTAACTCTGACTTGCTCGGTACGGGCGGCCCCGAGAACCCTTTAGAACTGGTGGACGAGCCACTCGTGGACGGCCGGGATCCTGTCCTCGAAGAGGGTAACGTGGCCGTCGTTCGGGAGGAGATGGTGTTCCGCCTTCGGCAGACGAGAGGCCAACCATTGCCCGTGGGTGAACGGGACGAAACGGTCGTGCCGCCCGTGCCAGATCTGGAGCGGGACCCTAATCTGGGAGAGCTCGAACCCCCATGGACGGGTTCCGGCCAGGCTGTCGTCTCGCCAACCGTCGATGCCGGGCCGAACGCCCTCGGCGATCTGGGCGCGGAGGATCTCGGCGACCCCTCCGGTGAGCGCGGCGCGGTCGACCTCTGAGAGCAACGAGGCGAACGACGTCAGGATCTCTTCGAGCGTCGCGTGAGAGAGCTGCTGGGCGGCCGCCCGGAGCCCGGACTCCCAGCCCTTCGGATCGTCCATCATCCGACGGAAATCTTCAACGTTCGCCTCGCCCATCCCGGCAAACCAATCCAGACCCTCGGCGGGATAGGGCGCGACCCCGGCGAGGCAGGCGGCTCCCGCGACGCGCTCCGGGAGCAGGGCGGCGCACGCGAGCGACGGAGCGCCTCCCCCCGAAAACCCCCACACCCCGAACCGTTCGATCCCTAGCTCGTCCGCGATCGCCCGGACGTCGGCCGCTTCATCGCCGATCGTGCGTCCCGGTTGCGGGGACGACCCGCCGTAGCCGGGCCGGTCGTGGCCGATGAGACGGACTCCCCGCCTCGTCGCATCGTCCACGTGCTTCTGGTACAGCAGGCGAGAGCACGGCGAGCCGTGGAGCACGAACACGGGGCGTCCGTGGAGGTCTCCGTCCTCGACGACCCGCAACGTTCGGCCGTCCGCGTGTCGCACCTCGCGTTCCCGGGGGGGCATGGATTCTGCCGTGGCGCAAACCCCCGATTCAGATAAGGGAGGGAGCCGGCCGGTTCTCCGGACGCCTTGGCCAGAGCGCGGCTCACCCGCGCTCAGGGAGGTCCGTCGGGCCGGGCGGCCCAACGACGGGGTCGACCTCCTCGGGCGGCCGCAGCCGTCGGAATCGCAGATAGACGGCGGCGTCGTAGCCGACCTTGACGCATCCGGCGAGGACGAAAGGAGCGGCGACCCAAGGCCCACCCGCGGCGAGGAAGGACCCGGCGACCGGCGCCCCGATGGCTTGCGCGCTCCGGGCGGCGGTCGTGTATCCGGCGGCAGCGGCCCGGTCCTCCGTAGGGACGACCGCCTGGGTGTACGACTGCCGGGTCGGCACGTCCATCTGGGAGAGCGTCGCCCGAGCGACCCAGAGGAGCGAGGCGATCACGAAGCTCGGCGCGATCACCACGAGAATGAGGAAGACGTTCGACGGAATATGGCTGAAGACCATGGTGTTGATCAGGCCGAATCTCCGAGCGAGAGGGGCCGCCAGGACGAGCGAGAGACCGGCGGCGAGATTACTGAGGAAGAACACGAGGCCGAGGAGGTCGACGCCCGGGTGGTAGCGGGTCGTGAAGTAGTAGACCACGAGGCTGTTGACGATGAGTCCGCCGGCGAAGGCGTCCACCGCGAAGAGCGCCGAGAGGGAAAAGACGACGGGCCGGCTTGCCGACGAAAGCGGCGAAGGTCGCTCGGTAGCTGCGTGGCGGTCGACCCCGCTCGAGAGGCTCAGGTACGCCGGGACGAGGACCAGGCCGAGCAGGCCGTAGAACAGCAGCGTGGCGTCGTGGGGGCCGGTGGGCAGCCCGGGGATCGCGGACGTGTTGAGCGCGGAAAGGGGAGAGGCGGCGAGTGCCCCGAGTGCTATCCCCACGTACCCGAGCAGGTTGTAGAGTGCGTACGTCGTCGTCCGCTCCCGATCCCCGATCGTTCCCGCGAGCGCGGCCTGCTCGAGCGCCCCGAGGGGGCTCACGTCCGCCCCTCCCGCGACGATACCTCCTAGGAGCAGCGCTGCAAGGAGGATCGCCGGGTTGGCGAGGTCGAACCATAGGAGGATCCCGCCGAGGGCGAGGGCCAGGGCCGACACCAAGAGCACCGAACGTCGGCGCCAGCGCAGTTCGAGCTGGGGCACGGCGATCGCCCAGGCCGCCGCTCCCCCGAGAGCCACACCGAGAACGACACCGATCGCGAGCGAGGAGTAGCCGGCACCGGTGAGGTCGAGCGCGATGACGATCGAGAGCGCGCCGGCGCCAAACCCCCGACCGGCGCGGGCCGTCATCAGGAGCAGGCGGTCGCGCCGCGCCGACGAAGTCGTCGTCGGGGGCGAGGGCGCCTCGGTCATTCGGTCCACTGCCGGGCCCGCCGACGGCGGGGGAAGACTCGGAGGGTCCGCCGGGGAATCGACGCGCGCCGGCTCGCGCGCGCTACCGCGACCTGCCCCCTGAGTGCTCGAGCTCTCCTCCCTCTTCCAATCTCCATTGGCAGTACGCGTACAACGCGTCGTAGAGGGGAAACTGGAGCCGCTGGTTCTCGAGATCGTTCTTGGCGAGGAGGCGGAACCCGGTCGCCGCCGCCTCGAGCCCCGCCGCCTCCGCCTCCCTCCCGGAGCCACCGTCGGCGACGCGCACGATCTTCGCGAGCTCGAGAAGCGCCGGATCCTACAGGGCGTATTTCCGGATGAGCGCGTCGAAACTCACGAACTCCCGGCCGCCCTCCTCGAAATGGTGCAGCTCCGCCCCCGGCGTGTCGAACGGGGTGGCTCCCTCCCTCCGGGCGACCTCCAGCACTTGCTCCTTCGCCACGTAAAGGAATTCGGCGGACGGGTCGATGAACTTACGGATCAGCCAGGGACATGCGATCCGGTCCACCCGCGCCTTTTCCCGGGTCACCCACTTCATCGTCGGCGTCCTCGCGGCGGCATTGTGCTCCGCCTCTTGAGCGTACCACGCCGAGGGCCGAAGTTGCCCCGGCGCGTTGGCCCTCCGGGGTTCATGATCGCTGCGCAGACCGGGCCACCTCCCTTGCGTCAACCGTTATCGGCGCGGGAGTGATCGACCGCCTATCCGCCGATGACTTTGAGCCGCTCGCACCACTACCGTTTCGAGGAGATCGAAGACGGCGTCCACGCCGGGATCGCTCGCCGAGAGGGGGACGCGATCTGCAACTCGGGACTCGTCGATCTCGGGGACTCTACCCTCGTCTTCGATACGGGCCTCTCCCCCCGCAGCGCCGACGAGCTGGTTTCGGAGGTGGCACGACAGTTCGGACACCCTAAGTCACTCGTCGCCAACAGCCATTGGCATCTCGACCACACCCTGGGGAATCCCCGGTTCCCGGGCGTCCCGATCTTCGGGACGCGCCGGACGCGAGAGATCCTGCTCGAGAAGCACGACGCCCTGATGGCCGAGCTGACCCGGGAGGGTATCGAGAAGGATCTCCGGGCGCTCGAGGCCCGCCAACAGACGAACCTCTCCGAGGGAGCCCGGACCGACGTGGAGCTCTACCTGCGGATCAACCGCTCCCTCCTGGCGGACCTCGGCCAACTTCGCCTGGTCCCCCCCGACCATCCGTTCGAGACCCGGCTCGAGCTCCCCGGTTCCCGCCCCGCAGAGCTCCTGAGCTTCGGGAGCGGGCACACCGAGGCG
>JAKIWY010000122.1 GCA_022749835.1 Thermoplasmata archaeon
CCCCGGTGATCAGCGTCAACGGAAACGTCGCGGCGCTCGCCGCGTCAGAGATCGCCCGGCTCGCGCGCCTCCTTCCCCATCTGAAGGTCGAGGTCAACCTGTTCCACCGCACCCCCGCGCGCGCCCGAGCGATCGCGGCGCGGCTCCAAGCCGCCGGCGTTCGCTCCGTCCTGGGAGTCCGACCGGACGCGCGGATCCCCGGCCTTCCCTCGGACCGGTCGCGTGTCGACTCCGAAGGCATCCTCGTCGCGGACGTCTGCCTGGTCCCGCTCGAGGACGGCGACCGCACCGACGCGCTGCGGGCGCTCGGAAAGCGGGTGATCTCCGTCGACCTCAACCCGCTCTCCCGCACCTCGCAGCGTTCGGATTTGCCGATCGTGGACGAGCTCACGAGGGCCCTCCAGGGGATCGGACGGTCGGCCCCCGGTGCGCTGAAGGCGCGGGATGTGGGGCGCTTCCCTCCGTTCGATGCCCGGGGCGCCCTCGCTCAGGCGCTCTCGGAGATCCTCGCGAACCTCAGGTCGCCGCCGGCTCGCCCGAGGTCGCGCGCAACGGTTCGACGATCAAGCGCGCGACCGACTCGAGAAATCGCGCGTCGCTCGCGTCGTACGCGTTGACCCGGTCGCCGTCGATATCGATCTCGCCGACTACGAGCGGCCCGTCGTAGACGGGGACCACGATCTCCGAACGGGTCTCGATGAAGCAGGCCAGGTACTCCGGGTCCTTCTGGACGTCCCCGACGACGACCGTTCGCTTCTCCCGGGCCGCGCGGCCACAGACGCCTTGCCCGAGCGGGATCTCGACGTGCTCGGTGGCGGCGGCGCCGTCCCATGCGGCGAGGATGAGGCGGTCGCCCTCCAATCGGTAGACCCCGACCCAGTTGAAATGGCGGAACTCCGCGCGCAGGTAGCGACAGATCTCGGCGAGCGCCTGGCGACCGGCGAGGCGGGAGAGGATGGCGTTGAGCTGGAGGCGTGCGGCGGTCGCCGGGATGTCAGCGATCGTCAACGGCGCCTCCGTCGACTGGCGGTCGGGGGAGCGCCGAGGGGGAGATTCCCCTCCGGACCGGGTCGGCCGGTCCCGGAATTTGAACTCCCGAGGCGTATTCCGCCACGAGCTTTCCAGACTCGCGCCGTACCGGACTGAGCCACCTCGGCACGCCCGCCTCGAGGACGAGGGGGCGGCGATAAGCTTGACGGAGCGAGGTCGACGGAAAACCGGTCGTCAGTCCTGTCCGGGGTACCACCCGCAGCGCGGACAACCGGTTCCCCGCCGGGCCGGCGGGATCTCGAGGCCGCACTCCGGGCACGGGATCGGGTCGGGGCCTAGAAGCGACAGGCAGTCAAAGCAGGCTCCGGCGCGGCGGTCGTTGGGGAGAACGACCACCCCTTTGCCGCAGTACGTGCAGGCCTGATACCGCTCTTCCGGTGACGAAAAGCTCCGTTGGTCCGCGAACGAAAGCATGCGAGGCGCGCGAGCATCGTCGGCGTACATAAGGGCTCGCACGTCCGGTTCGGAACGCCGCGTTATCCAACGCTCCGGACGCCGTTGCCGCAGACCCAAGCCCCTCTACGGCTCGCGCCAGCGGGCCTTGTACGCGGCGAGGACGACGAGGGCGACGGTGAAGGCGATGAGCACGAGCCAATCGATCCCCGCGGCGAGGAGCGGCGGGGCGCCGAGCCCCATGGCGCCGTGGATCAGGTCGGCGGCGTAGGTCGTCGGGGAGAGGTAGGCGAGCGGCCGCCACATCGCGGGAAGCGCGGTGATCGGGTAGTAGACCGGCGGGAGGACCGAGAGGGCGAGCGAGATGAGAGGGGAGAAGACGAACGTCTCCCGGACGTCTTCGAAGTAGGTGGCGAGCGTGAAGCCGAGCGCCGAGGCGAACGCCCAGCTGAGCAGAAGGACGCCAGTGAGCACGAGAGCGCTCTGCGGGTTCGCCCAGCCTTCGGCGATCCAGATGAGCAGGAAGACGAAGAGGCCGGGGAGGGCGTAGACGAGCTCGGAGAGCGCGAGCCCCGCGACGTAGATCGGCGCCTCGATCGGCGAGGCGACCATCACGTCCTGGAACTTGAGGTCCTGGCGGTAGTGGGTCATGTCCGTCTGGACGGAGGTCCCCATCGAGAGCATCATCAGGATCATCCCCCCGCCGACCGCCTCGGGGAGGAACACGCCGTGCGACGCGATGACGATGAAGAACAGGAAGGAGAGCGGCGAGGCGAGGATGTTGACGAGGTAGAGCGGCTGGGTGCGGATCGGCACGACGCCGTTGAGGTAGGTGATGGCGAGCAGCGAGCGCAGCCTATGACGTGAGTCGCTCACGTCGCCTCCGCCGCCGGGGCGTCGTCCTCGATGGAGCGGCCGACGACCTCCATGAAGATGTCCTCGAGGCTGACCGGTCCCATCGAGACCTTCGCCCCGCGGCTGAGCGCGAGCATGGCGAGCTCGCGGGCCGCCCCTTCCTGCGCGAACACGAGATGTCCGCCCTCGACGTCGCTCACCTGACCGAACCGCTCGAGCTCGGAAGGAAGGAAACTCCCCTGGACCGTGACGCGGTACGGCAGCCGCACCCTCCCCCTCAGCTCGGAGGGCGGGCCCTCGAGCAGGAGGCGGCCCTTCTCGAGAAGGGCAAGGCGCGCCGAAAGCGCCTCGGCCTCGTCGAGGTAATGGGTGGTGAGGAGCACGGTGCGCTTCTCCCGGCTGGCCCTACGGATCGCCCCCCAGACCTCGCGGCGGGCGATCGGGTCGAGCCCGGTCGTCGGCTCGTCCAGGAAGAGGATCTCCGCATCGGAGGCGAGCACCATCGCGACCATCGCGCGGCGGCGCATCCCGCCGGACAGGCGGTTGACGAGCGTCCCCTTTACCTCGGAGAGCCCGAGCTCGTCCAGCACGTTGGTAGTGCGCCGCCGCGACTCGACGGCGTCGAGCCCCCGCATCTTGAGGTACAGGTAGACGAGCTCCCAGACGTTGAGGAAGTAGAGCGGCCGGGACTCCTGGGGGACGCAGGCGATGCGTTCGCGAATCTTGCGCTCCTCCCCCCGGACGTCAAAGCCGAGGACGCGCAGGTCGCCAGCGCTCGGGAGCAGTTGGGTCGCGCAGATCCTGATGAAGGTCGTCTTGCCCGCGCCGTTCCTTCCGATGAGGCCGTAGACAGCGCCGGGGGGGATGGAGAGGCTCACCTCCGACAGCGCCGCCTCCCGGCCCTTGGCGTAGCGTTTCGAGAGCCCCCGGGCCTCGATGGCAGCGCTCATTGGGCTCGCGCGAACCCCGTGGAGGCTTAACGGCTCGCCGGGAGCCGAGGTCGACGGGAAACCACCGATGAGGGTCGCTCTCGATTCTCGGGGCCAGGGAGAAGTCCCCCCCGCGGTACCCCGCACACCGCGCATCGCGGTCTAGCGCTCCGAGCCCCGGCGCCCACGCAGGAAAGACCCCGAGGAGGTCGAGGGGGTCGCTTCCTCGTGCCGGGGTCGACGCCGGGGACTAGTTCGACAGGTCCTGGGTCGCGGAGGCCACTCAAGGCATCCCTTCACCCGGGGAGCTCGACCGCGGAACCTTTGCACAGACGGTCCCTCGGCGGCCGAACCGTTCCTCCCCGGGGGGTTTCGCTACAGGAACCGATTGGCGACGAGGACGACGGCGAACGGAAGGGTGCCGATGTCGCCCTGAAGGAGGGCCAGGACCGCCAGGGCGACGGCCAAGCCCAGCAGGACGTTGTTGTATCTCCTGAGCGTCGCGGGGTCCGCTACGGTTCGACTCCGAACCAAGAGATAGAGTCCCGCAACTCCGGTGAGGAGCAAGGCCGCCGCTTTGGCCCCCGCCAGCAGTTGCCCCGGGGAGTAGGCAGGATACGGCGGGAGAACGCTGACGAAGAAGATCACGAGGAAGGCGAGAGAGAAGAAGAAGCCCGTCCGGATTCGGCTCCACTCGACGCCATAGCTCTGGGACTCTTCGGAGGTGCGGGCGCCGGCGGCCGCCATGACGAGGAGCCCGTTGACGACGGAAAGCACCCCGGCGATCACGGTGAGCGGATCGTCGCCGATGTCGTTGGCGTCCGAGTACTCCAACGCGATGGCGAGGATCCCCGCCGCGACGACGACGACCGAGGCGATCAGTCCCCACCGGTTGATCCGCGCGAGCTCCGTGGGGGAGCTGACGCTGCGGGTGACCAGGAAGTAGAGGAGGGTAGCCGTCATGGCCGCGACGATGATCGCGTCGTCCAACGCGTGCAGCCACTTGTCGGACTCCGAAAGGCCCGTGATCAGGAAGAGGAAGAGGGTGGGAACGAAGATGAACACCCAGGAGCGACGTGTGGCGGCCTCTCGAACTGTCGCCACCACGCTGCTCGGTGCCGTCGACGCCATCAATTTGCGCTCCTCAATCGGCGGGCATAATCGACTTACGGAGTTGGCGACGCGGCCCTCGCGGTCCACGCGGGGGCGATCCTCGCAGATCCCCCTCCTCTCCTGGGCGCCGTCGATCGTCGACGACGCCGAATTCGGGTGCCGATCCCCCTCGCTCCCCCGAGTTCTGGGAAGGGTTGGGGCGGCGCCACTTGACCGGCGGTCCCTCCGGTCCGGGCTACGAGCCTTCGAGCGCGGTGAGCGGCCAACGGGGTGGGTGGCGTCGGACGGCACTCCGTGGGGGACACCTCGCCGCCATGGACTCCGGTACGCGGCTTGTTGCCGAGGTCACGCCTCGTTGCCAGCGACGGAGGAGGATGAGGCGACGTCGGGGGGAGACCCCGTCGTTCGGGCCCCGTTCCGGGCCCTTCAGCTGAAGACTTCCCGAAGACGGCCGAGCTCGCGCGCGCGACGCAGCTCCCTAGCGATCCGCTTTCCGGTCGAGAGGCCGGGCTCCATCAGGTCCGAGTAGCTCGACCCGGAGATGAACAGGTTCGTTCCCGCGACGATCCGCGTCGAGATCTCGAAGACCTTGAACTCGAGCTCCTCCGTCATGATCCCTTCGACGCAGAACGGTCCGACCATCCCGCCGAACAGCTCGATCGACCTCTCCACGATCCGCGCCCCGACGTCGAAGACCATCGGAAGGAGGGATTCGCGCAGCACGACCGGCACGTTCCCCGTCACGACGAACGTCGGGCGGATCCCGGCCTTCAGGAGCTCCTCCTGGGCCCCCAGCTTGTAGAGCTCGTCGATGTTCGCCTCGTCGCGCCGGTCCATCCCGAGGAGCTCGAGGGATCCGTGCCCGACCCGGTAGCCGCGGTCGGAGAGCGGGGAGTAGAAGAAATGCACGTAGTAGCGGGTCCCCAGGACGTACTCCTGGATGACGTGCGGCCCCTTCGGGGTGAATCCCTTGAGGGCGGCGCGGTTCTTCGCGAGGAAGAACCCCTTGCCCCCCTTCGCCCCGTAGTACTTCACGATCGTCGGCCCGTCGAC
>JAKIWY010000123.1 GCA_022749835.1 Thermoplasmata archaeon
GCTACGCCGGGTTCATCCAGAACATCGGCGAGTTCGCCTTCTACATCGGGACCGGCTGCATGTTCCCGGTCGTCCTCTTGCCGCTGTTCGTGAACCCGATCGCCCTCCTCTTCCCGCCCACCTGGGGGCTCGACGCCCTGCGGTACCTATCGATCCAGGGCTACCGAGGCTTCAGCTGGGGCTTCTGGGGCGACCTCGCCGGGGCGATCGTCACGACGTTCGCCTACCTCGCGGTCGCCGGGCTCGTCTTTCATCGGGTGGAACGACACGTGCTCGAGGAGGGGAACCTCTCCGATTACTGACGGAGGGGTTCGTTCCACCATGGCGCTCGCTTCCTTCGTCCAGCGCCCGTCGTTCTTGCGGACATTCTGGACGAACGCGCTGATCGCGCCGCGCACGACGCTTGGGTTCATGCGTGTCGACTTCGTGCTCGGGACGATCTTCGTGATCCCGCTCACCCAGATGGTGTTCTTCGCCTTCGTCGTCCAGCTGGGCGGCGGCGGGTCCGTCGAGATCGCCTACACCGCGGTGGGGAACGCGGTGGCGACCGTCACCTACTCGAGCGTCTTCTCGGTCTGCCAGACGACGGACCACGAAAAGCAGCAGGGGACGATGGAGCACATCCTCGTCACCCCGGCGAACCGCCTCGCCCTCTACTTCGGCCGGGGGCTCATCCCGATCCTCATCTCACTCGCCACCGTCGCGGTCGGACTCCTCTACGCCGAACTGCTCTACGGGGTCTCGATCCCGGCGAGCGCCCTCCCCTCGCTCGCGATCTCGGTGATCCTGACGGCGTTCGCGATGGTCGGCTTCGGCCTCCTTCTCGGCGGGGTGGCCCTCTTCCTTCGGACCTCGATCGTGCTGGCCAACATCTTCCTGTTCGTCGGGCTCCTACTCTCGGGGGTCAACTTCCCCGTCTCCTCGCTGCCCGTCCCGCTCCAGTGGGCCGGCAACGCCCTCCCGCTGACGTGGGGGATCGCGGCGATCCGCTCCTCGCTCGCGGGCGACCCGACGGCCAGTGTCGCCCCGCTCTGGGGCGCTGTTGCCCTCGCGGCCGGCATCTCGCTCGCCCTTTCCATCGGGCTCTGGAGGGTCTTCGAGCGCCGGGCCCTATCGACCGGGAGCATCGCGCGATTCTGAGGTGACCGCCCGCTCATCAGCGGTCGGTCCGAAGCACCGGCGGCTGTGGCGGCAACGCGATCCCACTCCGTGATCGGACCATCCCGAGCGAGCGACCCGGGGGATAGTTGAAGCCCGGCCGACCGAGACCGGTGGCGCCCGGGAGCGGCGTGGCGGCTCTGCCAGAGTTGAGGGAGGCGTTAAGCGCGCCCCCGACCCCTCTGCCCCGTGCAGCGCGCCCGGGTCGTCATCATGGGAGCGGCGGGTCGCGACTTCCACAACTTCAACACGCTCTACCGGGGCCGCACCGACATCGAGGTCGTGGCGTTCACCGCCGCCCAGATCCCCAATATCAGCGGCCGGGTCTACCCGGTGTCGCTCGCCGGACCGGGGTATCCGAACGGTATCCCGATCGTTCCGGAGGCGGAGCTTCCCCAGCTCGTCCGCCGTGAGAAAGTCGAGCTCGTCGTCCTCTCCTACTCCGACCTCCCGCATCTCGACGTGATGCACAAGGCGTCGATCGCGCTCGCCGCTGGCGCGAGCTTCCTTCTCCCGGGACCGCGCGAGACCGAGATCGCCTCGACGAAACCGGTGGTGAGCATCTGCGCCGTCCGGACCGGGGCAGGCAAGAGCCCGCTCACGCGGTACATCTCCCGACTTCTGCGAGCAAGCGGCCGTCGTGTGGCGATCGTGCGCCACCCGATGCCGTACGGCGACCTTGCCGCCCAGACCGTGCAACGGTTCGCCACGATCGAGGACCTCGACCGGGCACATTGCACGATCGAGGAGCGCGAGGAGTACGAGCCGCATCTCAAGGAGGGCGCGGTCGTCTTCGCGGGAGTCGACTACGAACCGATCCTGCGGGCGGCCGAGAGGGAGGCGGACATCGTCCTCTGGGACGGCGGGAACAACGACCTGCCGTTCTACGCTCCCGACCTCCACTTCGTCGTGGCGGACCCGCACCGCCCCGGCCACGAGCTCTCCTACCACCCCGGGGAAGCCAACTTCCGCAAGGCCGACGTCATCATCGTCAGCAAGACCGACTCCGCCAAACCCGAGGCGGTCCGGGAGGTCGAGGCGAATGCGGCCCGGGCGAATCCGAAGGCCCTCGTCCTGCGGGGAGCGCTCTCGCTCTCGGCCCCGAATCCGGAGCGTCTACGGGGGCGTCGGGTGATCGTCGTGGAGGACGGCCCCACCCTGACGCACGGGGGGATGCCGTTCGGCGCCGGCATGCTGCTCGCCCAAGCGAACGGCGCCGAGATCGTCGATGCCCAACGCACCGCGGTCGGAAGCCTCGCGAAGGTCTACGAGGATTTCCCCCACCTTAACCGCGTGCTTCCGGCGATGGGGTACAGCGACGCCCAGGTGAAGGAGCTCGAGGAGACGATCCAGCGCTCGGGGGCGGAGTTCGTCCTCGACGGCAGCCCGGTCGACCTGGGCCGCCTCGTGCACGTCCGCCCGCCGATCGTCAACGTGAGTTACGCGTACGACGACCTCGATCTCGGGGTCGCCAAGGTGCTGGACCGCTTCCTCGCCAAGCACCCGCGATGAGCCGCTAGCGGCCCGGATCGTGCCGCGGGTGCTTGGCCGATTCCCACAGCACCAAGGTCACCCCGGCGAGGACGATGAGGAAACCGGCGACCTCCCACGGGTTGACCGCCTCCCCCAAGAACCCCGTCCCGAGCCCGAGGCCGACCAGGGGAAGCAGGTAGGCGACGACGTTCGCCCGAACCGGACCGACCCGGTGGTGGAGGGTGAAGTAGACGAAGTAGCCCATCACCGAAGAGAGAACGACCAGGAGCGCGAGGGCGGTCAGCACGCCCTCCGAGAGCGGAAGCGTCTCCGGGACGGGAAGGAGCGCCATCGCGACCCCGAGGACGAGGCCACCGACCGCGAACTGGGTGCCGATCTGCCAGAGGCCTTGCCGTCCGAGACCGATGCGCCGGAGGACCACGGAGCCGACCGCGGTCGAGAGGAAGGCGCCCAGGATGATGAGCGGTCCCTCCCATCCTCCGACGAACCCGCCGCGCAGCTCCGGGTAGACGAGGACGATGGCCCCCACGAACCCGAGGGCGACACCGGCGAGCGAGCCGCGTCCGAGGCGTTCCGCGGGCAGGAGCGAGTAGGCGGCGACCACCGTGAGGATCGGGGCGGTCGACGAGAGGACCGCGGCGTACCCACCGCTGGTGAACTGCTCGCCCCAGTAGAGCAAGCCCCCGTAGAAGCCGATCAGAAAGGGGCCGCCGACCACGGCCGAGATGAGGAGCGCCTTCCGCGAGGGCAGCAGTTCCCGTCGGACGAGGGCGAGCAGCGCGAACGCCGCGGCCGAGAGGGCGTAGCGAACCGCGGCGAACAGGAGCGGGCTCGCCCCGAGGACGATCCCCTGCCGGATGAAGATGTAGGCGGAACCCCAAAGTAGCGCAAGCGAGCCTAGCAACGCCGCGTCGGCCGAGCGGATCCGTGGGGATTCTTCGGTCGCGGACGACCCGGGCGCGCCCTCCCCCTCCGCGTTCCCGGCCACGGAGGACGGCGACAGACTCGCCATCCTGCCTAGCCAACGGATTGGACGACGAACCAGCCCCAGGAGATCACCAAGACAGTCAACCAAACGAGGAGGAACGTCAGGGCGAGGCTCTCGGTGAGGCGGCCCGGGTTGACCCGGTCCATCCAACTGATCGGCTTCGCGGTGCTGAACCTGGCCCGGTGGATCGAGTAGGGCCGGAGCAGGTTCACCGTCACGGTCTGCGTGGAGCGCAGGGTGATCGGCGCCAGCAACTCACCGCTGAGGGGAGGCTCGCAGACCTCGAGCCGCCACGCCGCTTCGCGCCACAGCGCCTGGGCGTCGTTCGTCCGATGAAGGAGGACCGCCCAGACGAAGGAGAAGACGATCCCGATGGCCGAAAGGAAGGTCGCAATCGTGACGAGGAGCAGCGGGCGGCCGGAGAAGTAGGAGACGGCGACGACCGTCCCGGTCACGAGCACGCTTCCGATCGCCGCGAAGTACGAGGTCCGTCCCGCCGCCAGTTGGCCCTCCTCGGCAGCGAGCCGCTCGTACTTGTCGTGAAGCCAGCGCCTCTCTTCCGGGCCCAGGCTGATCGAAGGGGGCGTACCGGCACCCGTCACTCCGGAGTTCGCCACATAGCTGTGACGCGGCCGCGGAGGAAAAGCTATTGCCGGCCCAACCCCCAGGGGGAAGGGACATCACCGGGGGACCGAGACTTTGAGCGGTCGCCTGCGATTGCGGATTATCCTCTCTCCGATCGAGACGCCGGGGGGACTCCCGGGGGCCTTGCCGCCGCCGACTCCCGGAACTGCGGGAGCCATCGCGGGGGTCGCCCGGAACCCGGAGGGGCCCACCGTCTTCCTGTGGGAAGGGTGACGTCTCCAGTGGCTCGCTACGTCGCCCTCCTTCGTGCCGTCAACCTCGGGGGAAAGACGGAGGTCGACTTGGAGGCGGTTCGCGGGATGTTCCGGAGCCTTGGCCTTGAGGAGGTCGTCTCCGTCCTCCGGTCCGGCAACGTCGTCTTCAACGCGCCCGCTCAGCCGAGCGAGCGACTCGAAGGACGCCTTGAATCGGAGGCTCGCAGGCGCCTGGCCCTCGACACGGCATTCTTGGTGCGCTCGGCCGCGCAATGGAGCCAGACCCTTGCCCGCAACCCGTTCCCCGAAATGGCGGAAAAGGACCCGGGCCACCTTCTCGTTGCCTTCCTGAAGGATGCCCCGGACGCCGAACATTGGAAAGCGCTGCGCGAGGCGATCCGCGGGCCGGAGAAAGTGGAAGGGCGGGAGCGCGAGGCGTACCTGGTCTACCCCGAGGGAGTCGGCCGCTCCCGGCTCACCGCCCAGTTCATCGAACGCCACCTCGGGACCCGGGGGACCAGCCGGAATTGGAACACGGTCCGCAAGCTGGCGTCGCTCCTCAACGGCTGATGGGGAGCCCCAGGGGCGTAGCCGCGCCGCATCGGTCCGGACCCTCCGCGACCGAATTCGGAGCTTTTCCCCGGAGAGTTCACAACCTTCGGAGGAACTCTCGCAAACCCGTGACGTCCTGCGCGAACTCGTCGCCAAAGAATGTGAGGACCTTCCCCTCGAGTTCGTCCCGGGGCAGCGTCCGCGAAGTGAACTCGCCGACCAGGGTAACCCCGGTCCTACCCCCCTTCGGCGTGTAGTAGTTCAGGAA
>JAKIWY010000124.1 GCA_022749835.1 Thermoplasmata archaeon
GTCGCGGCGCTGCTGATCACGGGCGTCGATCCCCGGAAGGACCCCGGGCTTCCGGCGACCTCGACGGTCTGGAAGGCGCTCCTGAGCGTCCTCGGAATGTGAACGGCCGTCGGCCCGCCTAGCGTTGGGCGACCCGGGAACCCCGACGTACCTCTCGCCGGGCCTCGAGGAACGTCGAATCCAGGTCGGCGCTCGACACCTGGTGGGCTTCTCGTAGGTGGGCGCGCAATCGCACGAGCTCGACGGGCTCGCCGCACCGAGGGCAGTTCAACCTCGCCCTTCGCCCGCCCTGCGCTTCGCGCGAGAACGGCGAGTGCATACGCACGGATACTCACTGAATGGATATGAACCCGACGCCCTCGGAGAACGCTCCGTGGGGCGGTCGCCCGCAGGGCCCGGAACCAAGAAATCCGGAGCCCCGGAATCGTTTAATAATCCGCCGGCGAGCGGGCCCCGGTTCCGGCGCAAGGTTCCATGGACGTCTCGACGGGTCAACTTGAGGCCCTCATCTTTCTCTCGTCGATCCTGGCGCTCGCCTACGCCGGTCTCCAAACGTTCCTCCTCCTCAAGGAGGACGAGGGGACGGATGAGATGCGCCGCATCTCGCTCGCGATCCGCGAGGGGGCGATGGCGTTCCTTCGCCGCGAGTACACCGCCGTCTTCGCGGTCGGCCTCGTGCTCGCCGTCGTCATCCTCTTCGCCTTCGGGGTGACCTCCGACGGGCCGAAGCTCGCGGTCGGATTCCTGTTCGGGGCCGCCGGGAGCGCGCTCGCGGGGGCCGTCGGCATGATGGTCTCGGTCCGGGCGAACGTGCGCACGGCAGCCCACGCGCGCGCCGGAAAGCTCCCCGCGACGATGCGCTACGCCTTCCGGGCCGGCAGCGTCACCGGGATGAGCGTCGCGGGGCTTGCGCTCCTCGAACTTGTCGGCTTCTACTGGCTGTTCAACGGCCAGATCCTCTCGATGGTCGGGGTCTTGTTCGGCGCCTCCCTCATGAGCCTGTTCGCAAGGGTCGGGGGCGGCATCTTCACCAAGGGCGCCGACGTCGGCGCGGACCTGGTCGGGAAGGTCGAGGCCGGAATCCCCGAGGACGACCCCCGCAATCCGGCGGTCATCGCCGACAACGTCGGCGACAACGTCGGCGACTGCGCGGGGATGGCTGCGGACCTGTTCGAGACGTACGTGGTGACGGCCGTTTCCGCGATGCTGCTCGCCTACCTGATCGAGCAGGGGGGCAACAACCCGGCCTTCGCGGCGACGTTCCCGAACGCGATCCTCTACCCGTTGGTCGTCTGCGCCTGGGCGATCGTCGCCACGCTCGTCGGGGCGATGTTCGTGAGGATGCGCGAGGGCGGGACGATCATGGGCGCCCTCTACCAGGGGCTCGCCGTGACGACCGGGGTCGCCATCCTCGGGTTCTACATCCTCGACGAGGCGCTGATGGGCGGGCGCGCCGGAGTGTTCATCGCCACGACGATCGGTATGATCGTCATGGTCCTCATCGTCGTGACGACCGACTACTACACGAGCGCGAATTACCGCCCGGTGCACCGTATCGCCGAAGCTTCGCAGGCGGGCGCCGGACCCACTGTCATCACCGGTCTCTCCGTCGGTCTCGAGTCGGCATGGATCCCGGGGCTCGTCATCGTCGCCGGTACCCTGGGCGCCTACGCCGCCGTGGGGTGGAGCGGGAGTTGGGGGAGCGTCACGATCGACCCGTACTTCGGCCTCTACGGCATCGGCCTCGCCGCGGCGAGCATGCTCGCCGTCACCGGGATGATCATCTCGATCGACGCGTTCGGTCCGATCACTGACAATGCCGGAGGGATCGCCGAGATGGCGAAGCTGCCGGCGGAGGCACGTGCCGTCACCGACCCGCTGGACGCCGTCGGCAACACCACGAAGGCGATCACCAAGGGGTACGCGATCGGCTCGGCGGTCCTGGCCGCGCTCGCGCTCTTCGCCGCCTACACGTTCGCGGCCGCGAAGGCGGCGAGCCTTCCATGGACGGAGTTCACGGCGAAGCTCACCATCGACAACCCGCTGGTCGTCGCCGGGCTCATCGTCGGAGCGATACTTCCGTTCTTCTTCACCTCCTTCCTGATGAACGCGGTCGGCGTGGCGGCCCAGGCGATCGTCTTCGAGGTGCGCCGGCAGTTCAAGGAGATCGCCGGGATCATGGACGGGACCGGCAAGCCCGAGTACGGAAAGTGCGTCGATATCGTCACCAAGGTCTCCTTGGAGCAGCTCGCCGTGCCGGCCGCGATCGGGGTGATCACCCCGCTCGCCGTCGGCTTCCTGCTCGGACCGATCGCGCTGGCGGGCCTGCTGCTCGGCGTTATCCTATCCGGCTTTCCCCTCGCCCTGATGATGACGACCGGCGGCGGCGCCTGGGACAACGCCAAGAAGTACATCGAGAGCGGCCACTACGGCGGAAAGCACTCGGACCCGCACAAGGCGGCGGTCGTCGGAGATACCGTCGGCGACGCGACCAAGGACACCGCGGGTCCGGCGATCAACCCGCTCATCAAGGTCGTCAACACCATCTCGATCCTGTTCATCGCGCTCATGGTCGCCCACTCGCTCATCGGCCTCTAGCGCGGCCGTCGTCCCGCTCGGGGCGGGAATTGATATCCCCGCGGGCTATCGTACTCCCTGGAGGTTCCTGAACATGTGCGACACCTGCGGCTGCGAGTCCGAGACGAAGAAGAAGAAGTGAGGCCCGCCAAGCTCCGCGTGGCCCCGGGTAGGCTGTAACGCGGGACCAACCCCAAGGCGGCAGTTCGACCGTTCGATGGTTTACGCCGCAGCGCCCCGCGGCGCCTCAGGCGCCCAGAGCGGCCGGATCAGGCGTAGTGGCTCAGGGAGAAGCGTTCCTTGCGGGTGTCGTCCGAGCGCTCGCCGCGCTCGTCGGCGTCCCGCTCCTTCTCGCACTCCGCCTCGTCGACCCACATGAACTTGAAGTCCTCGGGATGGTCGTGGGCGATGAACGCCCCGGCCTCGAACGCCGAGGTGATCAGCTCCTCGAGGTTCTCGGCGTCCGTCCCCTCGAGACGCCCGGCGGTCCTCCAGTACCAGTCCGGGGCCTTCCCGGCGGCCTGCAGGTACTCCGTCACGAGGTCGTAGACCGAGCTCTTCGGGTCGGTCAACCGGACGTGCAGGTGCTTGTGCTCGTCCTCGCTCGGGCTCCCCTCTTCGGTGCGCGACACGCCCTCTGACTCCATTGGGCGCGTATAAGCGCTCGCTGACGTTGGGGCTCCTTTCTCCCATCGCTCCCCTCCCCGGGGAGGGCTCAAGAGGGAGCGAGAGGTCAGGGCCGAACGAGGCGCCGTGTACGGATCCCCCCCGGATAACCCTCCTCCTCCCCCTCCGCCCAGCTCGGGAGCGGGTCCCAGCTCCAATCCGCGCTACGCCTACCTTCTGCAACGCCTGAGGGGCCGGCAGATCACGATGGAGGAGGCGACCGAGCTCTTCGCCATTCAGCAGGCGTTGATCTCCGCCCCCACGGCGACCGCCACCGAGCCCTCGCCGACCGACGATGCGGGAGCCCCTCCCGCAACGGGGAGCCCGGGCAGACCCGGGATACCTCCGGCAGGGGCCCTGGTCGCCGCGTCCGCGGACGATCTCCTCTGGATGTCGTTGTTGACGATGGGCGCCGGCGCCGGGGTTCTCGCGGCCGTCCTCAAGCGTGCCCAAGAAGGACCGCGAAATTCGGGCACGAAGTAGCGGGTTCCGATGGACGGCAGGAACTTCGTCTTCGCCCACTTGGCCGACGCCCACGTCGGCGCGTGGCCGAGAGCCCCGCAGGTCCGCCGGGCGCTCCGGGAGAGCGTCCTTCGGGCCTTGGCCGTCGTCGACGAGCGGGATTGCGAGTTCCTCCTGATCTCCGGGGACCTGTTCGATACGCCCGTCCCCGACCCGACCGAGGTGGCGCCGGTCGCGGCGGCGCTCAAGGCCCTGGTCCAACGGGGCCGCCGGATCTACGTCATCTACGGCTCGCACGACTACGTCGCCCACCGGACCAGCTGGCTCGACGTCCTCGCCGAGACCGGCATCTTCCTTAGGGCCGCTCCCGAGGCCGTCCGGGCCGAGGGAACGCGCTTCACGCTGCCCTTCCGCGTCGACGAGCCGACGGGAGCCCGGATCGCGGGCATCTCGGGGCGAGCCCTCGGCCTCGACCGAAGCTACTTCCGTTCGGTCGACTCCGAACGGTTCCGCGCCGAACCGGGGTTCAAGGTCTTCCAGTTCCACGCGGCGGTCCGGGAGTACCTTCCACCCCATCTCGCCGAGCACATCGAGGGGGTTCCCCGCGAGGACCTCCCCGGTGGCTGCGATTACTACGCGGGGGGACACATCCACTACTCCTACGTCGGCTCGGGTCCGGAAGGGGGCCTACTCGTCAATCCCGGGGCCGTCTTCGGCACCAGCCGGACCGATCTCGCCTACGCCCAGCAGGGCCGGACCCACCAGGGGCTCGTCATCGTCACCGTCCGCGAAGGGGTCCCGAGCGCCGAGTTCGTCGACACGGCGCCCAAGGGAGCGACGCGGGTCTTCGAGGTGGACGTCTCGGGAAAGAGCGCCGACGAGGCGAAGCTCGAGGTCGCGCGCGCCCTCGAAAAGGAGGCGAGCCCCGGGACGATCCTCTTTGCGCGGATCCAGGGAAAGCTCGCCGACGGCACGCTGAGCGGACTCGGCCTCTCCGACTCTTTCGGCAAGGCCCGTGCCCTCGGCGCGTCGGCGGTCCAGTGGGACGTGCGCGATGTGAGCCCGTCCTCCGGCGAAGACCTTCCGGGCCCGGAGTCGGAGGCGCGCCTCGAGACCGAATGCTTAGGGAGCCTGAGCTCCGAGGCACCGGAGCGGCTTGCCGAGCTGCGCGGGCCGGACGGTCTCCATCGTCTCCACGCCCTCCTCAAGGAGCTCTTTGTGGAGAGCTCGGAGGGCGAGTCTCGGCAGACCTACCAGGTCGCCCGCACCGAGGCGGCGCTCGAGGTGCTCGGCGTCCGGTCCCGCCCCACGAGCCGAGAGGAGCCTTGATGCAGCTGCGCAGCATCTCCGTGGAGAACATCCGGTCCTACGAATCGGCGGTCTTGCCGTTGGGAGCCGGGACCACGCTCCTCTCCGGCGACGTCGGGACCGGCAAGACGTCACTGCTCTACGCCGTCGAGATGGCGCTTTTCGGCCTGGCGGAGATCGACCCGGCGCACCTCGTGCGGCACCGCGCGGGCACGGCGGAGGTTTCCTTATCGCTCGCCGATGGCGAGACGA
>JAKIWY010000125.1 GCA_022749835.1 Thermoplasmata archaeon
CCCCTGGCTGTCGATGCGACACGACGGCCACCGCAGCACTTGGTTCCGTTGGCCCTTGGCCGTCGCGTTGCCGTAGCTCCTCTCGATCCCCACCGCGCTGCTGCTTTTCTTCCTGGCGAAGGCGCTCGGCGTCCCGCTCGCGTGATCTCCCGAGGTATGGCGTCGATCCCGCCGGCGCCAGCGCCGGTCGAGCCTGCGGGGCCGACCCCGGGTCCCGATGGGATGGGTGGCCCCAGGAACCTACCCCCCCCGTCTGGAGGAGGGCCACGGCCCGTGCTCCGCCCGAAGGAGGCTCCCTGCCGGGCCCCTCTTGTCCGTTGTCCCCCGGACCGTCGGACGGGTCGACCTGCCGGGCCTAGGTGAGGGAGATCGATTTCACGTCGAACGCGTTGCCCGCGCTTCCCATGTTGACGAACGCCTGCTCGGAGCCCCCCGAGATCCCTCCGGAGAACGCGACCCGACCGGCCCACGCGTCGCCCCAGACCATCAGCACGACGGCGTAGGTATCGGTGGAGACGAGCGCGTTGCCCCCGAACCCGAAGCTCACTTGGGTCGTGCCCGTGCTGGTGCCGTTCGCCCCGTAGGTCGTGTAGCTGCAGGTACTCGAGCAGTCTGTGTAGACCTCGTAGGTCAGATTGATTCCAAAGCTCGACGGCGCCGATGTCAGGTTTCCCGTGCTCACATCCTCGAACCATGCATTCGCGAAGACGTACGCCTGGGCGAGCTCGACGCAGCTCGAGGTGCCGCTGCGGGCCGAGCGCTGGCAGTGTCCCAGGACCATGCTGGCGCTCATGTTGACCCGGAAGGAGAGGTTCGCGGTCACCGTGTAGGTGCCGCTGGTCGCGACGGGCACGGGGATCCGGCTGAACATCTCGCCGTACGCGGAGCCGTCGTTGTAGCCAAAGGCGGTGGTATTGCAGCTCTTCGTGGACGCCTGTTCGGAGAACACGCCCATCCCGGTCTTCCAGTGGAAGGCGCTCTTCACCCAGTTGTGGGCGATCCCGCAGCCGGCGTACTCCCGCTGGTCGTCGACGTTGGTGTGGGTTCCCGGGAAGGGGGCGGTCTTGGTGATGACGCCCGCTTTCGCGCCCGCCGCGGAGGGAACGAACAGAAGGCAGACGACGAGCACCGCCGGAGCCATCGTCGCCAGGACGCTCGTCGCGCGCCCTCCAAGATCCCGTCGGGCCGTCGGCTCCCGTCCCCGATGCTTCTGCAACATCCTCGTCTTCCAGCGGCCCACGCAGTCCCCTTCCGGGGGCCCCAAGTCACCGTCATCCCGCAGGGCCCGTCGCCCGATAAAGCCCCCACAGTGGCGTTGGGGAGGGCCCGCCGAGGGCAACAGGCGCGGCCGGACTCCAAAGGGGAGCCGAGGCCGCGGCTCGCCCGTGCGGCAGCTTTGGACTTCGCGGCGATCAGAGGCTGGAAGCGAGACGGGCACGGCGGGGAGGAAGGCGACTCACTCCTCGACCTGCGTTGGGGTCTGGAGAGCCCTCTGGAGCTTGTGCACCACGTCGACGTACGTCGAGTGCGACCAGACGAGGGGCACGGCGCTCTTTGGCTCCCCCGTTTCGGCGTCGACCTGCTCGGGCAAGAGGTACGTCGGGCTCGCATGCGAAGCGACCCACTCGATGAGCTCCTGGCAGCGTAGAGGCTCCCCGAGGTTCAGGCGAGCTTCGGCGAGCCAGAGCGTGCAGATGATCCACGGATTCTCCCGCCCGTAGTACTGGTCCCCCTCGTACCGGGCGAGCCCCCCGATCTTCGGACTCCACAGGCGCTTTTCGATCGCGTCGACGACGAGCCGCGACCTCGGGTCGGCCCAAGGGAGCAGCCCGAGCTTGAGCGCGAGGAGCACGGAGGCGTCCAGGTGGTCCCCGGTCTCGTCGAGACTGCGCCGGAACCGGCCGTGCTCCTCATCCCACAGGTGGGCGATCGCGGCCCCGCGGATCTCCTGGGCCGCGGAGCGCCAGCCGTTCGGGTCCTTGCCGAGCTCCTCCGCGATGCGCGCGGAGCGTTCGAGGGCGTGCAGTACGCAGGCGGTCGAGTAGGTGTGCACCGCCTTGCGCTCCTCCCACAGGTCGTAGCTGGCCGCAGGGAGCCCGGTCGCGGGGTCCCGGAACTTCGTGAGGAACGCGGCGCCCCGCTTGACAAGGGGCCAAAGGTCGAGAAGCACGTCGAGGTCGGCGCGGCGCTTGAAGTGGTGCCAGACGGCGGAGATGACGGTCGCGGTCTGGTCGATCTGGATGAACGGCGGTGGATGCCAGGTGCTGCCGACGGCGCCGTCCGGGAAATGCCGGTGGAGGAAGAATCCCTCCTCGGTCTGGCAATGGAGCGCGAACTCGAGGAAGCGGTGGGCGTACTCGTAGAGCCCGGCCTCGTCCATGGCCTTGCTCACGTACCCCCCATCGCGCCACCAGCAGTAGTTGTACGAGTCGCCGCCGACGGCGAGCGAGCGGGTATCGGGTGAGGCGATGATTGAGCCGTTGGAACCGGTGGTGTGCCGCATCACGAGCACGCTCGAGTCGTAGAGCGCCTTGGCCCGAGCCGACAGGTCGGGAGGGAGGTACGTCGGACGGCGGGTGATCCACGAGCCCCAGAACGCCTCCGACTCGTTCTCGAATCGCCGGACATCCCCGATCCGCACGTACTTGCGGATCCGGTCGGCCGCGTCGAAGCTTTCCCCGAGCGCGAGGAACAGGTAGACCAAGTTCTCCTCGTTGGGCTTCAGCGTGAGATCCCACTGGAGGACACTGTCCGCGGCCCCGTGGGAGATGGTGCGGCGATGCAGCACGCCGTCCTCCGCGTCGACGTACGTTCCCCGCAGGCCCTTGAGCGTGTGCTCGCCGCAGGTCGCGTGCGAGAACGTCGGCTCGCCGAAGAACTCGAAGTAGTACCCGTGCTTGTAGTGGACGAGCGCCGAGCGCTCCGGGTCTAAGTAGGCGGTCTCCTGGTACATCGACTCGGCAATCTGAAGGCACTGGTAGGCGAACAGCCTGAGATGCCGCTCTCGGGGGCTCGTCAGGCGGACGGAGCGGATCACGAGGTCGTGGTTGGGGTGGACGTGGTCGCCGACCACGACCTTCGTCCCGTCCCACTCCCAGGCGGACTCCGGGGCGTTCCCGGGCCGCGGCGTGCGGGTCTCGCGGCGTGCGGAAGTCGGCTCGCGCAACCAGACGAAACCCTGGTTGTCGGCATCGAACAGACCGAGCCTCGCTTCCCTAAGGTGCTGGAACTGGCCGGGGTAGGGATAGAACAGGTCGTTCCACTCGCCCTTTTCGTTGACGGTGAGCAGCACGCGGCCGTTCCCGGTGAGTTGCGTGATCATCCGACGACCATCCGGCTCCGTGGCCGCCGACCTGCATCAGGCCGCTTAACGTGACGACTCGACCCGCACGGCGACCGAGTGCTGGAGATGGAAGGCGGCGTGGCGGTTCCCCTACTTTCCCCGACCGCCGACCGCATCGATCGCCCGGTTGCGCAGGTCCACGAGGGCGTTCATGTAGTTCGCGTACGCATCGTACGGGCTCGAGTACGAGCTGAAGTACTGGTGGACGCCCAGGTCCGCGCCGTGCCCGCCGACGTACATGTAGTAGAAGTGGTCCGAGGTGAGCAGGCGCCGCCAGTCGGTGAGCAGCTTCGGGTTCCCCGCCCGGCGAACGAGCGTGCCGACCTTCTTCGCCGCCTCGAAGGCCGACTGCTGGAGATCGTTGCCGAGCCACGCCCCCAGGTCCCGGTTCTGGTCCGCCCAGCTGATCGTCACCGGGGCCGATAGGCTCGCCTTCGACGGGAGCTTCACCGCCTCATCGACGGTCGCCCACTCGAGGTTCCCCTTCGCTCGGACGGCGTCCGGGAGCGCTCCCAGGAAGTCGAAGATGCCGGAGGACCTCGGGTGGTGCTCGCCGAGCGTCTCAAAGTCCATGAACAATCCGGTGACGTCCCCCGGGGTCTGCGAGAGCCAGTGGGCGTACTTCTCGCTCGTGAGCGGGTACTCGTTCCACTGGCGCGAACTGAACCTGAAGCCGACGTCGTCGCTCAGCCGGTAGTGCCTCAGGAGAAGGGCCACGTCCGGGCTCCCCTCGGCCCGGTAGACGTACGTCGGGGGAAGGCCGCCCAGGAGCCCCTCCCATCCTTCCGCGAGCATGCCGGTGAAATGCTGCGTGTGGGCGAAGCGCGCGAGGTCGTCCGAGTAGGCGAGCTCGGTCATCCGGAGCACGCTCGGCCGCACCCCGAAGGTTTCGGCGAGCAGCTGGCGGTGCATCACGACCTCCTCGGAGAGCTCGGGGGGAGGCAGGAGGAAGGCGAGCGAATGGTAGTACGTCTCGGCGAGCAGGCTGACCCGCCCGGTCCGGACGACCTGCTGGAGCAGCGAGATGACGTCGGGCGCAGCGACCGCCGCCTGCTCGAGGAAGGTGCCGGTGATCGAGAGGCTGAAGCGGAACTCCGGGTGCGTCGACAGGAGCTCGGAGAGCTTGGTGAGCGCCGGTCGGTACGACCGCTCGGCGATCCCTCGGAAGATCGACAGATTGCGCTCCTCGTCGAAATACGGCCGGCCGGAGCCTAGGTCGACGTAGCGGAACCTCGCCAGCCGCCAGGGCTGGTGCATGTGGAGATACAGGACGAGCTTCACGCGCGATCCCCGGCACCGGGCAATCGGCCGAGGAGCTCGGCGTAGACCCCGACCGTCTCGATCGCCCGCTCCGGCCAGCCGGCCCTGAGCGCCTCCCAGCGGGCGCGGTCGCCCATCGCCTGGCTGAGCGCGGGGTACTCGAGGAGCTCGCCGATCCGGCTCGCGAACTCCTCGATGTCCCAGAAGTCGACCGCGAACGTCCCCTCGCTGATCTCGGCGACCCCGCTCGTCTTCGAAACGATCGTCGGGACCCCCGCGACCATCGCCTCGAGCGCGGCGATGCCGAACGGCTCGACGACTGAGGGAAGCACGAAGACGGAAGCGCTCGCGAGAAGGACGCTTCGCTCGTCGTCCGTCACGCGGCCGAGGAACAATACCCGCTCCGCGATGCCGAGATGCGCCGAGATCCTGACGAGGTTCGGGTACTCCGGTCCCTCCCCGGCGATGACGAAGAGCGCCTCGGGGGCGAGCGGCGCCACCCGGGCGGCGGCCCTCAGGAAGGTATCGACGCCTTTCATGGCGGCGAGCCGTCCCAGGTAGAGGACGACCTTTCCCGAGCTCTTGAGCGGCTGGAGCCGGTCGGTCGGACGCACGGCGTTGTAGATGACCCGGACCCTCTCCGCG
>JAKIWY010000126.1 GCA_022749835.1 Thermoplasmata archaeon
ACCAGTTCGTCAAGGCGTACCGCGCCTTTTGCTACCGGCTCCTAGGTGACCGCCTCGACAAGCGCATCAAATCGGAATCGCTCGCCGAGCAGCTCAAGCAGGCCGGGGTGAACATCTCCGTCGGCCTCCACTACGCCGAGATGCTGATCACGGCGATGATCGCCGGGATCGGCGTATTGGCGGTCGGGCTCTTCCTGTTCACCGTCCTCATCCACGTCTCCTTCTGGTACGGCTACGTCGCGCTGATCACCCTGGTCGGCGTCGGTGCGACGCTCCTCGCCTTCCAGTCGATCGTCAGCACCCGCATCGCGAACCGGAAGACGCAGCTCGAGCGCGAGCTCCCGTTCACGCTGAGCGAGCTGTCCGTACTGGCGAGCACCGGCATGTCCCCGATCGAGCTTGTCCGTCGGATGGCCAACCGCCGCCACGATCCGCAGATGACCGGGGAGTTCAAGCGGATCGTCTACAAGACGGACATCCAGGGAAAGGACCTCATCACCGCGCTCGCCGAGACGGCGAAGGAGTCCCCCTCCCCGTCCCTTCGAGAATCGCTCTGGGACCTCGCCAACATGATCCACCAGGGGGGCGACCTCGACGAGTACCTGCGCACCAAGTCCGGGGACGTCCTCAAGCTCAAGCGCGACGCCCAGAAGGAGTTCATCGTCCGCCTGCAGACGTTCGTCGACATGTACGTGAGCCTCGTGATGGTCGGCGTCCTGATGATCGCCGTCGCGGCGTTCCTCTTGAACGCATTCGGGAGCACGGCCGCCGGCCTCGACGCGAACGAGCTCCTCCTGCTCCTCACGTACGGTCTCATGCCGGCCGCCGTGGCGGCGACCTCGATCGCGATCTCGATGGCCTACGGAAGGGCGGAGTGAGCGCGGTGAGGAAGCTCGCGAGCCTCCTGCTGATCGCTGCGCTGGGGCTCCTCCTCGCCGGACCGATCGCCGCCGGGGGGGGTGCGCAGTCGAGCGCCAATCCGATCACGATCACGCCGAGTTCCCCGTTGCCCGGGTCCCAGATCGACACCCTCACGCCGAACATCACGGTGACCTACTCCGATGCGAACGGCACCATCGATCCCGGGAGCGTCTTCATCGTCGTCAACGGCGTGAACGTCACGAGCTTCGACGGCGTGCGGATCTCGGCGAAGGAGCTCTCCTACCAGGTCCCGTCGATCTTCAAGCTGCGCTCCGGGAACAACACCGTCAACATCAGCGTCTCGGACACGAGCGGACACACGAACGAGATCTCTTTCGGGTTCGCGACCGTCGCAGGGGGCTCCTCCTCGGGTCCACTGCTCTCCTTCAACCTCGAAGGCGTGGTCATCGACATCGCGCTCGGCGCCGTGGTCTGCCTCGGGGCGTTCGGCGGGTACATCCTCTACATCAAGCGCACCCGGCGGTTCGCGTTCTACAAGTACTTCGCCACGCACCCGGTCAACAAGGAGTACCTCGTCCTCGTCGTCCCGCTGATCATCGCGGTGTTCGTCATCCTCTTTGGACTCACCTACGTCCTTCGCACCCCGGGGCTCCCCCTGCTCGCGCCCGAGTACGTCGTCATCGCGGGCTTCTTCGTGGCCATCACGGCGTTCACCGTCGACTCGAACCGGGAGCTCACCCGGCTGCGGGCCTTTGAGCGCTCGTTCGCCCAATTCCTGTTCGAGATGGCGGACGCCATGCGGGGCGGGCTCGACCCGGCCAAGGCCCTGCTCGAGCTGTCGACCACGCACCAGGACATCCTGAAGAAGCCGCTCAAGGTGGCGGCCGACGGGGTCCGCATCGGACGACCGTTCGACCAGGTGCTCCGCAACATGGCGGTGCCGATGAAGAGCCCGCTCATCACGCGCTACGCCGAGCTCATCGCCGATGCCTCCACGATCGGCGGCGAGACCGCGTCGGTCATCCATCGGGCGGCGAAGGACTTGGACGATTTCATCAAGATCGACCTCGAGCGCCGAAACGCGCTCGTCCTTCCGATCGCCGTCCTCTACGTGGCTTTCGGGGTGCTCATGGCCGTCCTCTTCTCGCTGCTCAGCATCGCCCCTTCCTTGGGGGGCGTCAGCCTCACCTTCTTCTCGGGGGGTGGAGGGAACCCCCTCTCCTCCATCAAGAGCGGCGGAACCGCCGCGATCCCGAAGCTGGCGTTCGGCACCCTCGAGCAGCGATTCTTCGACCTGATGATGATCAACTCGATCGGCACCGGAATCATCATCGGGGCGTTCACCGAGGGGAAGGCCCGGTACGGCCTCACCCACTCGATCGTGCTTCTCATCGTGACGATCGTTGCCTTCCTCTACTTCGCCTGAGGGGCGAAGGAAGGGGCGGGAGACTCCTCACCCGGAATAGACGAACGATAGCGCCGGGTTGAGCAGGCCGAGCAGCCCGTCGGAGTTGGCGACAGTGAGTCCGACCGTGTACGAGCCGCCCCGGGTGAGGTTGCTCATCTCGACCTTCTCCCCGGAGAGCCCCCAGGTTTTGACGGAGGGGGCGCTCTCATGGACCGTCCAGATCCAGGCGACGAGCGTCGCGTTGCCCGGCTGGAACGAGCTGCTCCCATCGAGCACCGGGATGTTCGTGATGTTGGTGCCGTTGTACGTCTGCAGGTAGTTGATCGAGGCGACCGCGGACGGCGGGATGAACGTCTGGGTGAACGCGTTGCTGTTGTAGGTGAACAGCTCGACCTTGAGATAGCTCGAGGTAGAAAGTGTGAGGTTGGGGTCGTAGAAACCGGAGCGGGCCGGCCCCTTCGCGGTGCTGACGTTCACCGAGAACGCCTCGCGGGGGTAGAGCGAGAGGTACCCGCCGGCCAGGACGGTCTGGCTCCAGAAGGTACCGGTCGAGAGGTTGAGGCCACTCACGTTGTACTTGGCCACAGGGTTGTCGTTCACGGAGATGCTCGTCACGATGATCGGATTGACGTCGAGGCTCGCCAGGGAGAAGTTGAGCCACCCCCAGGTCCCGGAAGTCCCGTTCGGGGTCGGGGTGAGGTGGAGGACCCGGATCGATTCGAGGGCCCTCTCGTGCGCGGCCTGCTGCTCCGCCTGGAGCTGCTTCTGGTAGCCCGCTACGAAGGCGGCGAACGCGGTCGCCGCCCCGACGACGATGAGGACGAGAAAGAGCGTTCCGACGATCTCGGAGAGCCCGCGGCGGTTCGAACGGACCGGGCGCATGCCGGGGCGAGCCTTGGGGGATGGATACGCGCTCCCCCTATAGATACCGTAGATGGGGGGGCATTTCCGTAGTGTACCGATAGCATCGTTATGCTCGGCTGACCCCGTGGGGCGGGGATGGACATCCCGATCGACCTCCCGGGCCTCGACACGCTCATCCCCACGATCCGGGGGGGCCAGGTGCTCGTCGCCGAGAGCGGCCCGGATCCGGCCAAGAGTTACTTCCTGCGAAGGCTCTGCCTGAGCGCGCTGCGGCAGGACGGGGGCGTCTCGTTCGTCACCACCCGCGGGCGGGACGAGGTCGAGGCGCTCTTCCGGCGGGAGGGCGTTCCCTCGGGCGACGCGGCACAGCGCCTGAACATCTCGGAGCGCGACGAGCTGCGCGACCTCAAGGGGTTCGCTGGCTCGGACGGCGTCCTCGCGCTCGATTCGTTCACCATGCTCACGCTCGAGCTCGAGACGCCCGACCTCGCCGGTCTCATGCGGAGGCTGCGCGGCCTCTGCCGGGAGCACGGGACCACGGTGCTCCTCGCCACGGACCGCGGGATCCACACTCCCGGGGCCGAGGCGGTGACCAACCATCTCTCGGATGGGGTGGTCCAGTTCCACTCGAAGGAGGGGCCCGAGGGGCTCGTCCGCTTCCTGCGAATTCCCAAATGGATCGACGGGCAGTTCGTCGACCGAAATGTGTATTATGACTTTGATGGCACACGGATGGCGATGGACCTGCGGCGGCGCGTGCTGTAGGTCCGGGTGGTTCGATGCCGGGCGGTTCGTACGAGCGATACGGTCTCACGGGAAACCCGTTCCGAGACCTGACGAGCGACAGCCTCGAGGACATCGAGGTCTTCCACGTCGACCTTCAGATCGACGAGTCGCTCAACACCATCAAGGACGAGGTCCTCGAGAAGGAGAACAAGGCCCTGGTGGCGCTGGTGGGCAGCCTGGGGACCGGCAAGACCCACCGCCTTCGGCTCGCCCAGGCGCAGGCGAAGGACCGGGGCGCCTACTGCGTCTACCTGGACGTCCCCGAGAAAGCCGGCCTGACCATGCCCCTCCTGGCCCACGAGTTCCAAGCCGCGAAGAATCTCAAGGGGTTCGCGAAGATCTTCAACCCCCCGGCGTGGTACCGTCAGCTGACCGCCCTCGAGAAGTCGAAGGACGGCAAGTACGACCCGGGGCAGGCCGGGCACGTCCTCGCGGCCGCCCTCAACATGAACGCGCCGTCGTTCCTCCTCCTGAACGATCTCCAGAACGTCGCGAAGATGCCGGACTCCGACCTGTTCGTCAAGGCCCTGCAGGAGCTCGGCGATGAGCTCAAGCCCGGGGCGCTCGTGATGTTCGGCTGCACCCCGAGCTTTCTCGTCACGCTCGGCGCGAACTACCCGGCGCTCAGCTCCCGGATCAACCGGACGTTCCTCCTGCCGACCCTGTCGATCGACGAGGCGGCACTCCTCCTCGCCAAGAAGTTGCTCGCCAAGCGGATCGTGCAGAACCTCGACCCGCTCTATCCGTACGACCGGGATGCGGCGGCGGCGCTGAACTCGGCCGCTCAGGCCAACCCGAGACGCCTCGTGGAGCTCGCCGACCGGGCGCTCGAATACGCGGTGGAGCACCGCGCCTACCGGGTGGACGCCGATACGGTCGCTGCGGCGATACCCCCCACGACGACGCTCGACACTTCGGGCGCCGTACCGAAGATTCTCCCCCAGGCCCCCCCGAGCCTCGCCTCACTTCCGGCGACCCCGGAGATCCGGGCGAAAGCGTCCCCGCGTTGATCCCCGGGCGCTACGACGGCTTTCCGTCCTGAAGGACGGCGAGATTGATCGCTTGCTCGGCGATGTCGGTGGCATAGCTCGCGGTCCGTCCGAGGCTGTCGACGACCGCTCCCAGGGCGAGCAGCTCCTCGCCCTTGCGGGTCGCGACCCGGTGCGAGAGCGTGTCTATGAGCTTCTGGTGCGGGCCCCGGGCGTCGATCGCCTCGTTGGCGAGGTCGATGTTCCCCGTCACGAGGGCCCGGAACGCCTTGTCGAGAATG
>JAKIWY010000127.1 GCA_022749835.1 Thermoplasmata archaeon
CCAGGACGTCCAGGGTCGCCGGACCGGTGTAGTTGCCTTCAGCGTAGTGGCGGCTGTCGGTCGGGTCGCCGAGGGGGAGCGGGGACGGGAACAAACCGAGCGTCGCGGGTCCCTGGGTCGCGAGGAACGCCCCCGGAACGACCCCTTCGGCGAGCACCGGGCTCGCCCCGCCTCCCGGTGGGAACGCGTCGACCGGCAGACTCAGCACGGGGGATGCCGAGGCGACATCTCGCAGCCCGTCGATCCGCTGGGAGAGCGCGTGGGCGTTCGCGACACCGTGGGACCCCGGTGCCGACACGACGACCTGGTAGCCGGAGTCCTCCAATGAGCGCAGCTCGTGCTCCGAGACGCCGCCGCCGACGGAGAGAAGGACGACCGGGAGCGCGACGGCGCTCGCGAGCGCCGCCACGGCGAGGCCCGTCTTCAGACGGTGATGGCGCAGCGCGCGCCAGCGACGCATCAGGTTCATGGGGCCCTCAGCTCGGAGGCCACCGGGAGGCTCACGGCCCTCAGCATGGGAAGGACGGAGGCGGCAAGGCCGACCGCGGCGACCTCGAGCACGCCGCTGCCGATGACGCCCGCATCCAGGCTGACGAACGAGAACCCCGCGGGAAGGCCCGAGAGAAGCCCCATCAAGAAGTGGTTCATCGCCAGCGCTCCCCCGACCCCGACCGGAAGGCCGATGATGAGCCCGAAGGCGGAGAGGAGGAGCGCCTCTTCGAGGACCAGTCGGCCGATGCGAAATCGCGTGAAACCGATCGCCCGCAGGAGCGCGATCTCCTGGCTGCGGTCGTCCACCGACATGAGCAGCACCGTGGTCGCGAATAGCACCGCGACCCCGAGGCCGATCACGCCGATGAGCGTCCCGAAGGTCCGGTAGAGGTCGACCGTCTGCTGGATGGTCCCCAGCACGTTGGTGAGCGTGAAGAAGCTCAGGGCGTGGAAGTGGTCGGCCAAGTTCGAGCGGTCAAGATCCGGGTGGGTGGGGTCGGAGAGGTGGATCAGCAAGAGGCTCGCATAGTCGGACTCTAGGTCGGCCCCTCCGAGCATCCCCTGGAGCTCGGAGAGATAGAAGAAACCGAGGAGCGCGGAGGGAATCAGCCAGAAGGGCCCCGAGATGCCCACGACCCGGAACGCGCTCGCGTTGGCATACCAGCTCAACAGCTCCGAGGGACCGGCCACCGAACGGGGGCTAGCCCAGAGGAGCGAGCCGACGCCCACATGCAAGAGCGTCGCGAGCCCTCCGTCGAGCACGACTTCGGGCGGGGCCGGCCCGGGATACGTCCCGTCCAAAGAGGGAGGGTCGGAGGCGCTCGAGAATCCCGGACCCGTCTCGACCGCCGGGGTCTCGAGGCCGGCGTTGTCGCCGGGGATCCAGCCGACCGAACTCGCCCCGGTCGGACTCCAGCCCCCCGGGAGGTCGCTCGCGTTCGCTGCGGCGTAGAGCGATGCGTTAGCGTAGAGGAGGTCCGAAAGCAGCCACGGGCTCGCGGTGGCCACGTTGGGGTCGACGCGCCCGATGGCCGCCGGCAGTTGATGGGCTCCGGTCACCGGGGGAAAGCTGCCCCCGCTCAGCGACGTGTTCGCGCTGGTCGCCAGGAGGTCGACACCGCTCGCGGCAGCGAGCCGGCTCGCGCTCGACTCCACACCGGCCGAGAGCGCGAGGAGCAGGACGACCAGGCCGGTCGCGAGCCCGATCCCGAGGGCGGTGAGGGTGGTTCGCCCGGGGCGTCGTCGCAGCGCGTCGTAGGCGTACGGCACGAATCCTCCGGATCGTCACGCCGAGGGGCGCGCGCGCAAGGCGCCGAGGGAGATCTCGTGGGCGGCGACGACGTCGTACTTGTGGATCGACTCCTCGCTCGTGCTCTCGGCACGGACCTTGGTCGCCTCGGGGAGACGGGGAAAGGCGGCCGGGACGCTGGCGAGCAGCTCGCGGACGACATCCTCGACGAACCTGGGCCGCCGGTGGGCGTCCAGAACGACCCGTGCCTCGTCGCCCCGCTTCAGGATGGCGAACGTCGGGCTCGACTGGGCCGCTTCGATGAGGCCGATGAGCGTGTCTGCCTCCACCTCGGAGTCGTCCGGAGGCTCGAGGAAGAGCCGGGTCCGGTTCCGCTGGTTGTGGGTGACGACCGGTACCTCGGTGAACTCGGCTCGGGCGAGGCCCGGATACTCCTTCTCGAGGAGCGCCCGGCAGCTCTCCATGGCGCACGGGCAAGTCGTCATGCCGACCGCCTCGGCCCCGATCGACCGGTGGGAGGTGATCGTCCCGTCGGACGCTCGCTCGCCGAAGGCCCCGGCGATGAGCAGGTAATCCTCGAAGCTCGAACGTTCGGCGGAGATTCCCCGGCGAAGGAAGTAGTCGGCTTCGGCCGTGACGCAGGAGCGACGGGCCGACGGGTGCTTCTGCAGGAGGGAACGGGCGATGCTTTCACAAAGCGCTTCAAGGCTCGGGACCGGGTCCCCGAGGCGCTCGTCGACGAGCTCCGCGAGAAGCTCCGCGTTGCGCGAGAGGTCAGAGCCCTTGCGATCGGGGGGAAGGTCGACGGAGACCGAGAAGGTCGCCGTCAGGGTGACGACCCGTCCCGGCCGCTGGACGGTGAGCGGCTTCTTCACCCGGCTCACGCCCACCCGCTCGAGGCCGAGGTTCGCCGCCCGGGGCGGCATCGCGTGGACGTCGTTCACGGAGCGGACCACCAGGGGTCCGCATTTACGGATTCCCGTCCTCGACGGGGCTAACCTTCCCGCCCCCGAGAGGTTAAAGGGCCCCGCCGCCGTTCTAGGCGCAATGGCCGACGCAGCGACCGAGCCAACCCCAGTTCCCGCCCCCCAGGGGGGCGCCCCAAAGATCGCCGAGTCGGGGCCCTACTCGGAGCGGGAAGGGCTGATCCTCGCGAACCTGAAGAAGGTCTACGACCCCGAGATCCCGATGAACATCGTCGACCTCGGGCTCATCTACGGATTCGACTGGAAGGGAGACGACGTCATCCTCAAGATGACCCTGACCGCGCCCGGCTGCCCGGTCGCCGGCATCCTCGCCGAGGAAGTGAAGGCCGCGGTCGAAAAGGTCCCCAACGTCCATGGCGCGACCGTCGACATGGTCTGGGAGCCCGCGTGGAGCCCGGAGCGGATGTCGGACTTCGCCAAGCGCCAGTTCGGTTACTTGTAGGCCGGTCTCTCAGCCCGCCGCGCCGGGTTCACCGCCCGCGCCACCGGGCGGCGGCGTCGGGCGAACAACGCGATGGCGATCACCGCGCCGAGGACGAGCGCGACCAAGAGCCACGACGTCGTCATCGCCCCGACGCCCGGGATCGCCACCTGGGATGGGGGTGCGGTGACCGGCGGCGCCACGACGAGCGACTCAGTGATATTGGCGCTCGCCCCGGAGCTGTCGTGGATCGTGAGCGTCACCGGATACGTCCCGGGGAAAGTCGTAGGGCACGAGAGGTGCGTGACGTTTCCCCCGGTGCAACCCGGAGGTAGTCCGGCCCAGGAGTAGGAGAGCCCACCGGAGCCGCCGGTGACGATGGCGGTCAGGGTCGCATTTTCCCCGCTGGGCGTCGCGCGAGGGGAGACGGTGAAGTTCGCGACGAGCCTTGGGAACGTCGCAACCGCGATGGTCGGGCTGAGGGCGGTCGCGCCCGTGGCGTCGTTAACACTGACGTTGAAGGCGAGGGTTCCGGGGGACTGGGGGGTGCAGGTGACGTTGGCAGAGTCCGCCGGCCCACAACCGGCCGCAAGTGCCGCCCAGAAGTAGCCCGGGGCGCCCATCCCGCCCAGGTAGGTCGCAACGACGTGGAACGTCTCGCCGACGTCGACGAAGCTCCGGTCGGCGACGATCGTCACGCTCGGATCGGCATGGACGACCAAGGCGACCGAGGCGTTGGAGTGCACGCCATTGGAATCGACGACCGATAGCTGGGGAGCGACGCTCGCCGGCCCGAGGGGTCGGCAACTCACGTCAGGTCCCAAGGCGGCCGCGCAGCCGGCCGGGAGCTCCGTCCATTGGTAGATGAGGCCCCCCGAGCCTCCAAGGGCGGAGCCGTTGAGCCACAGCTTCTCGCCCGAATCGAGGGAGCTCACCGAGGCGAGGAGAGTGACGACCGGATCGGAAAAGACACGATAAGATAGGGAGCTGCTCGTCGCCTTCGTTCCGTTCGAGTCCCAGACGCTCACGCTCACGTTGCTGGCACCGGGGCCCGAGGGGATGCAGGTCACGCTCGCCGAGTCGGTGCTCGAGCAGCCGGTGGGAAGGCCGCTCCAGACGAACTGGCGGCTCCCGACACCCCCCGCCGCGACGACGCTGAAGTCGACCGACTGCCCGACGTCGGCGGAGGTGGAGAGCGGGGTGGCGTTCACTCCGGAGACGGTCAACCGGTCCACGACGGCGACGGTGACGACGTTCGAGAGGCCGGCGACGTCCCCCTGGCTGTCGGTCGCGTAGCTCGAGAACCGGTAGGTTCCCGGCGCGCTCGCGCTCCAGTTCCAGGAGGGGGTCGGCACGGATTGGGAGCTTGCGTTGAGGAACCAAAGGGCCCCGTATGGGCCTACGCCTCCCCGTGGCGTGGAGGTGATCGTGATCCACTCACCGGTGGCGATCGATGTCTTCGAGGCCGCGTCGGTGACACCGGTCAACGGGGAAGGGTCGGTCTGGAGCTTGAGCCCGAAGCTTGCATTGACGAGGGAGTAGTTTTGCCCGTCCAGCCAGTGGGGGCCGTAGCCGCTGCTTCCGGCGGTGTCGGCGTAATGGCTTGCGTAATCCCCCGGGAATAGGCTCACGGTCCCGTTCGACGAGCCGTAGCAGTACGTCCCCGCGCCCTGGTACTCCCATTCATCGGACCAGGGGATGTACCGGGTGAAGAACTGCGGGGCGTTGTAGAGGTAGCTGACGAGCGGCATGTTCCGGTAGTCCGGGCAGGAGGAGGTCGAGCCGTTGACGACCTCGGTCATCGGGCCGGTGAAGTAGCCGTTGGAGTTCGCCGTCGACGACATCAGCTGGAAGGAGGAGGCGCCGCTGTCCGGCTGGGCCTGGCAGACGTTGTGCGAATCCTGGCTCCTCAGGTCGATGAGCGTCAGGCAGGCGGAACCGGACGGCGTGAAGTTCAGACCGAGCTCGACCAGGTCCCCTTTCGAGAGCGAGACGGTCGGGTCGCAGTAGACCGGGCCCGAGGAACCGACGTTGTTCCAGACCTCGGTCGGCG
>JAKIWY010000128.1 GCA_022749835.1 Thermoplasmata archaeon
CTGACGCCGGCGCTATGCGCCGGTAGGGCGCAGCGAGCAATGGTAAAGTGCGACCTCCCGTAGTTCGTCGGCATGGCCGAGATGCGCCAGCCGATCCTCTCCCTCCTCGGTCACGTCGACCACGGGAAGACTACGCTGCTCGACCGGATCGCCGGTTCGGTCAAGGCCGCCCACGAAGCGGGAGGGATCACGCAGCACATCGGCGCGATCGAGGTCCCCTCGGCGACGATCGTCAAGCTCTGCCAGGGGATTCTCGACACGACCCGGTTCCAGGTGCCGGGACTTCTGGTCATCGACACACCGGGCCACCGCTCCTTCGAGACGATGCGAAAGCGCGGGGGCGCGCTCGCCGACATCGCGATTCTCGTCATCGACGCCCGGGACGGGGTCATGCCGCAGACCCGCGAGTCGATCCAGATCCTTCGCCATGAGAAGACCCCGTTCGCGGTCGCCCTCACGAAGATCGACCTGTTGAGCGGGTGGAAGAAACCGACGGGCCCGGTGACGCTCGCCGCCCAGATCGAGCGCTGCGGCCCCGACTACTCCCGACTGCTCGACCAGCGCCTCTACTCCGCTTCCGAGCAGCTCGCGGCCCTGGGATTCTCCTGCGAGCGGTACGACCGGGTCAGCGACTTCACCCGCAACGTGGGGCTGGTGCCCGTGTCGGCCCGTCATTCGGTGGGGATCGCCGAGCTCCTCGCGCTCCTGGTCGGCCTCTCGCAGAGGTTCCTAGGCGAGCAGCTCGCCGTCGCCACGGAGGGCGGCGAGGCGACGGTGCTCGAACGTAGCGACCAGCGCGGGATCGGGCCGGTGTCCAACGTCATCGTCTACCGGGGGCGGCTCGCGGTCGGGGACGAGATCGTCGCCACGGGGCGCGAGGCCCCCTTCGTCACGAAGGTGCGGGGGATCTATCGGCCGCATCCGGTCGTCCGGGGAAGGACCGGCCGCGGCCAGCTCGACTCGCTCGATCACGTCGTCGCCGCCGCGGGCGTCTACGTCTCGGCGACCGGGATCGAGGGGGCGATGCCCGGAGGACATCTCAAGGTCGTCCACGGCCCCGAGGAGGTGGAGGCGGTCAAGGCGGAGCTCGCCCGCGAAGCCCAACCGGTGAACGAGCTCGCCGAGAGCGGCATCGCGATCTTTGCCGATACGCTCGGCGGGCTCGAGGCGCTCGCCTTCGAGTGCCGGGAGGCGTCGCTCCCGGTGCACGAGACGGGGGTCGGACCCGTCGGGCGGCCGACCATCCTTCGCATGGCGACCGTCAAGGACCCGACGCACCGTGCGGTGCTCGCCTTCAGCGTCCCGGTCCTTTCCGACGCCCAACCTGAGGGGGCGGCCAGCCCGGTCCGGGTCTTCCGGGGCGACATCATGTACCGGATCATCGAGGAGTACCAGGCCTGGCGGACGCAGAAGACCCACGAGCTTACGGCCCGTCGGCGACTGGAGACGGTTCACCCGGCGAAGCTTACGGTCCTCCCCGGCTTCGTCTTCCGCAGCTCGAAACCGGCGATCGTCGGCATCAAGGTCCTCGCCGGAACGCTTCGACCCGGGGTGCGGCTGATGAAATCGAACGGCGTCGAGGTCGGCGTCCTCAAGGCCCTCCAGAAGGACGGGGACTCGGTCGCCCAGGCCGAGGAGCTGACGGAGCTCGCGGCCTCCATCGACGGCGCCGTGGTCGGTCGGACCCTCTCGGAGGGCGACGTGCTCTACGTCTCGGTTCCGGAGGCGGCGGCGCGCCTGTTCAAGGACCAGCCGCTGACCGCTACGGAGCGGACGGTGCTCGACGAGATCGTGAAGATCCGGCGGGCCCAGGAACCGTTCTGGGGCCAGTAATCAACCCAACGGGGGGGGGCCCCGGTCGTCGCGGCCGGTAGGGCCCTTGGGCTCACGGTTGCCCCGGAACACTCCGCCCCGAAGGAAGATCCCGAGGAACACAGCGAGCCCGCCGATGACCATTAGCGTCAACGCGGCGGCGTCCGCGAGGAGTTCGGACACGGTGAGCGACGAGCCGCCCGAGGAGCCCGTCGCGTAGGCGTTCGCCCCGAAGGTTCCCGCGGCCGGTCCGAGGTCGACCCAGACGAGGAGGATCGGGTAGGTGTAGGTGCCGCTGGCCGCCCAGTCGCCGTGCGTCGAGTTGCTCCAGTGAACCATCGCCGTCTCCGAGCCACATGTGTAGGCGGTTGCGATGCATCCGGCGCTGGGATAGAGATAGACCTCCATGCCGACGCTCGAGCTCCAATGAACACGCAGGTCGCCCCCGCTCCCGTTCGGTCCGTCGACGGGGGCCGAGCCGGTCGACCCGGGTCGCACGATGGTCGAGGGGATCGTCGTCCCCTCCCCGTTGACCGGCCGCGGGGCGGGAGCCAGGTACACCGTGCTGAGGGCACCGCCGCCGAGCACGGCGAGAACGACACCGACACCCACCAGTCCGGGCCGCACGACCTAAAGCACGTACGGAAGGGCGGAAATACGCTTCCCCGGGCGGGAGGGGGCCTTCCAGCTTCGAGGGAGTCGAGGAGATGTATAAATCGCAGGGTTTCCATGCTCCGACCGACGTGTCCGAAGCCCCGCAGCGCCCGGTCCCATCGGAAGCAGCGGATGACGACCTCACCACCAGCGCCTGCCCGATGTGCGGCGCCTCGCGAAGGGTCCTGGACGAGGCGCACCAGGAGGTCCACTGCGCCGAGTGTGGCCTCGTCTTCGGCGCCACCGCCATCGTCGCGGCCCCGCCCCGCCTCGGCTCTCCCGAAGGCTCCGACGGGAGCGGCCGGGGGATCGGCCCTTTCGTCTCGCCGGGAGGCTCCAAGCGCTCGCTCGGCTCTGTCCTCTCCGGAAAGCGCGACGGCCAGGGACGGCTTTTGAAGTGGGACCGCCGCTACCAGTTCCAGCACCTCAAGCGCGTCATGCAGCGCCAGACCGCCCGTGCCGTGGAAGGACCGCTCGAGCGCTCGCAGGCGCGCGGGGAGATCCTCCAGCTCGGCACGGTGCTCGGCCTTCCCCCGCTCGTCCTCCAGGAGGCCGAGCGGATCTACCGGGAGGCGAAGACGAAGGGACTGTTCCGCGGCCGCAGCCTGCCGGCGAGCGTCGGCTCCTCGGTCTACGCCGCCTGCCGACGCTATTCGATCCCCCGCACGCTCGACGAGGTATCGAAGGCGCTCGGCGCGCGGCGCTCCGAGGTCGGCCGCGCCTTCAAGGTCGTCCAGCGCGGCCTCGACCAGCCGATCCCCTCCGTGACGATGCGGGCCTTCCTCGCCCGCTACGCGGAGGAGCTCGCCCTCTCCGCCCATGTCCGGTCGACCGTCGAGGAGATGCTCGACGAGGCGAACCAGAACCCGGAGCTCTCCGGGCTCTCCCCGCACGGCCTGGTCGCCGCGCTCGTCTACCTTGCCGCCGAGCGCAACGGCGAGCGGCGCTCGCGCGCCCAGGTGGCGAGGGTCAGCGCCGTGACCGAGGTAACCCTCCGGTCGACCAGCCGCCTCGTGGAGCGGATCTGGAAGCGCCCAGCGGCGCCGTAGCGCACCCGGCGCTACTTCACGACGATGTGGTAGCCGGCGACCTTGTCGCGGGCCTTGCGGCGGGCGTAACCCTTCGTCTGAAGTTCCTGAAGGGCGTTCATCACCATCGTCTTCGGGAGGCGGGTCGTCATGGTGATCCGCTCCGCGGCGCCGAGCTTCTCCTCGGTCGTGAACCCCATATCCTTCATGGCCTTGTAGACCTTGACTGCGTTGGGGGAGACCTCGTCCTCGATGCCCATTGCCGGACCCTCAGGCGTTCGGAGAAACGCCGCCTATTTAACCACCGGGGCGGAACGGGGCCGCCGGCGCCCGCGTCGCGAGGAGGAGTAGTTGGCTCGGGCGACACTTCTTGAAGTCTGGGACGACCGGTTCCGAGAGTACGATTTCGGTCCCGGACATCCGTTCACCCAGACGAGCCGATGGCTCGCGCACCGCCTCCTCGAGGAGAGCGGCTCGCTCGCCGGGGGCGCGGGAAGCGCTGTCGTCCGGGTCCGCAAGGTCGACCCGGCGCCGAGGGAGGTGCTTCTCTCGTTCCATCGACCGGGGTACCTCGACCTCGTGGAACGGCTCAGCGATTCCGGGAGCGGGGAGCTCCTCGACCGGGGCGACACCCCGTCGTTCCCGGGTTGCTACGAAGCGTCGGCCCGGGTCGCCGGGGGCACGCTTCGCGCCCTCTCCGAGATCTCCGAGGGCGGGGCAAAGCGCGCGGTGAACCTCTCCGGCGGACTCCATCACGCGCAGCCGCAGCGAGCGAGCGGCTTCTGCATCTTCAACGACGTGGCGCTCGCCGTCGCGGGCGCGCTGAGGCCCCGGGGGAAGTTCTCCAAGGTGGCGTACGTCGACATCGACGCGCACCACGGGGACGGTGTGATGTACGGCTTCTACGGGAGCGGCCGGCTTCTCGACATCGATTTCCATCAGGACGGACGGACGCTGTTTCCCGGGACCGGCGAGGTCGGCGAGACCGGACGGGCCGACGGCAGCGGGCTCAAGGTCAACGTGCCGCTTCCCCCATGGAGCGGGGACGAGGCGTTCGTTCCCCTGTTCGAGCGGATCGTCCCGCCCCTCGTGCGATCGTTTCGCCCGGGGCTCATCATACTTCAGCACGGCACGGACGCCCATGCGGACGACAAGTTGGCCCAGCTCGAGTACACCCCCCGTTCCTACACGACGGCGGTCCGGACCCTCCGGATGCTCGCTGACGAGCTGTGCGAAGGGCGGCTCCTCATGACCGGGGGTGGGGGGTACACTTCGAGCAACGTGGCGCGCGTGCTCGCTCGCTCGGTTCGCGAGCTGCTCGAGCCGCCGCAAGAAGTACCGGACAGCTCACCGACGCCCGCCCGATGGCGCACGGAGTACGAAGCCGCATTCGACGCACCGGCCCCCACGGACTTTCGGCCGCCACGACCCGCCGGGCACTCGCCATGGTCGGCCGATCGCACCGACCGCCTGGTGCACGAGCTCTCGGAGCGACTTGGGTTCAAGCTACCGTAAACCGTAGGAAAGCGCCGTCCGTGGCGCGGGGTGTCGAGCCCTCCCTCCCGGTCTTCTCGGCCGCCTCCACCGGTCGCTCGACGAGCGACCGGACCGGCAGCCTCGGGCTGGCGGTGTCGGGGGAATCTCTACGAAGCCGCTACAGGAGTCGGCCGAGCGTCGGCCGGTCC
>JAKIWY010000129.1 GCA_022749835.1 Thermoplasmata archaeon
ACGATTACCCTCTACGACGTCACCACGAACACCCAGGTTAGCGCCAGCTACACGTTCTGGACCGTGGAGAACTACACGGACAGCTACGACTACAGCTACTGTTACTACGGCAGCTGCTCGGGGGCGTTCTTGAACTCGTACACGGGGTCGAGCGCCTACGACGCGACGTACCAGGGGCCCGGCTATGACTACTCGTACAACTACGCGTCCCCGGGAACTAACACCGGAACGGTCGTGCTGTGGTCGAACACCTCGAGCTGGGACCCGACGTACATGACGGGTTACAACAACACGCTCAGCACGTCCGACAAGTATGTGGCGTTGACCAACGTCTACTTCTACGCCGGGGCGGACCTCTTCGCCTACAGCGACTACTGGACCGGGAGCACCGGTGCCTACTTCGACTACAACCCGGCCGGATCGGCCAGCGCCGCGGTGAACGCCGTGCCCACCGCCGGTGCCCTGACGGTGACGTCGATCACCGCCACTGCGGTCTAAGGGGGCGAGGGATCCCCCGGCGAGCGGTTGCCCCCCAGGCGCGGGGGCAACCAACCCATTCCGCCGAACGACGGCGCGCGGCCGTGGGCACGCTCGCCAGGAAGTGACGGGTCGAACCGGCTTCCCAGCCGCTCCGACAGCACGTGACCGCGACCCAGCGGAAGGGGCGGTCGGCCCGCAATTCGGGGTACGGGCAACCGGCGGCACACCGGTTCGCGCCGGGTAGACGGGGCTGAGATATCCCGCTCCCCGTCTCCAGCGAACCCGCAACGCTATAGGCCCGCCCTCGCCAAATGAGAGGGGATGGCCGCTGCATCGGCCTCTGGCGACCCGCCGTTCATCGGTCGGCTCGAGGCCCTCGATTCCCTGCGAAGGCGCAGCGATGCCGTCCGGGACGGCCGCGGAGGTTTCACGCTTATCGAAGGGGATGCGGGCGTCGGCAAGAGCACGCTGCTCAATGAGGTCCTGGCGGAATCGGCGGCGAGAGGGGCGACCATACGCTACGGCCGAGCGCTCGCCACGGAAGAGCCGCCGCCGTTCCAACTGATCCGTAGCGCCCTCGAATCGCCCCGGTACCGCACGGGTTCCCAGGGGACCGAAACCTCCGACCGGGTCCTCATCGGTTTCGCTCCCCGCGTCAAGGACCGCAGCGAACCCCCGGTCGGTCCGGTCGAGCAGCAGCTTCTCGATGCGGTCTCCAGCACCGTCGAGACCGCCGGGGCGAATCGCGACCGCTTGTTCACCGCGGTCTCCGACCACTTCTTGAAGCTCTCCGAGCAGGCTCCGACGCTGCTCGCGCTGGACGACATCCATCTCGCCGACGACGCCTCCTTGGAGTGCATCGCCTACCTCGCTCCCCAGGTCGAGAACGAATCCCTCTGGATCGTCGCCACGACCCTGACGCTCGCCTCGCTGCCCGAGGAGCGCCGGGGTGCCCTCGAGCGCCTGAGGGAGAACGGACGGGCCGAGGAGATCACCGTGCGCCCGATGAACGCGAGCGAGGTGGGGGACTTCGTGCGGGCCTCCGACCCCGGGCGCGAGGTCGGGGTCGAGGAGGTCACCCGCCTCCACTCCCAGACGGCCGGCAACCCGTCGTTCTTGAGCCTCCTCATGCGGACCGAGCGGCAGAAGGGCCATGCGGCGCTGCGACCTCCCGAGTCGGGAGCGCCTCCCGGCCTCACCGGCTACCTCGAGCGCCAGCTTCCCGAGCTCACCGAGAACGAGCAGCGCGTCCTCACGGTCGCCGCGGTGCTCGGCCGCGAATGCGATTTCCCCCTCCTCTTGAGGGCCAGTGGGGAGGAGGAGGAGCGGCTCGCCGAGATCGGCGACCGCCTGGTCTCGCGCGGCATCTTGGTCGAGCGACCCGACGAGCGCTTGGAGTTCGCCCGCGACGAACTGCGCCGTCAGATCTACGAGCGGCTGACCGACACGCGCCGCCGGCTGTTGCACCGGCGGGTCGCGGAGGCGATCGAGGCGTCCGGCGAGGCCGACGCCTCGACGGTCTACGCGCTCGCCCGCCACTTCTACCTGGGCAAGGTCGATGCGAAGGCGTCGTCGTACAACCGCCTCGCCGCCGAGTTCGCCGCCGCCGCTTTCGCGCCGAACGTCGCGCGCCTGCATCTCGAGCGGGCCCTCGAATGCCACGCCAGGGCCGCCGCCGGCGACCTCGTGGGCGAGCTCGAGATGACGCTCGAGCTCGCGGTCCAGCTCGACCGTCTCGGGGAGATCCAGCCGGCCGAGAGTCTTCTGCGCACCGCGCTCGCCCCGCGGCCGCCGGGCCAGGAGATCTCACCGGCCCAGCGCCTGCTCCTTAGGGTCTACTGGGCTCGCATACTGACCGACATGGGCCGCTGGGGCGAGGCCGACCGGATCACCCGGGAGCTGCTCCAGGAGGTCGACGCCACGACGAGCCCGAGGGCGGTCATCGCCCTCCACCGCCTGCGCGGGGAGATACTGTACTACCAGGGCCGCTACGAAGAGTCGCTCCACCACCACGACGACGCGCTGGCCCACGCGCGCTCCACCCACGACGACCGGGAGGTCGCCCTCGAGATGGTCCGGCGGGCGAACGTCCTCGGAATGATCCCGGACCGGCTCGAGGAGGCGATCGGGTCGTACGAGGGGGCGATCGAGTCGCTCAAGGCGCAGGGGGACCTCGGTGAGGCCGCCTTCGCGCTTCTGTTCCTGGGGGTCGTGCTCGCCCAGTACGGCCGGATCGACGAGGGTCTCCTCGAGCTCAACGAGGCGATGCAGCTCGCAGAGCGGGCGCACGACCTCCGACGGGTCGGCTGGTCGCTGTTCAACATGGCCGACCTTGAGCGGGAGAAGGGCCTCATCGAGCCGGCGCTCGAGCACAACCGCCGCTCGCGGGAAATCCTCGGTAGGATCGGGGACCGGTTCGGCCTCGTCCAGACGATCATCATCGACGGGAAGCTGAGGCTGGCGCGCGGCGACACGAAGGCCGCCGAGCTGGAGCTCCTCGAGGCGTATCGGATGATCCGGGAGCTCAACGCACCGGCGGACGAGCTCGACGTGCTGTTGCGCCTGGCCGAGGTCAGCCTGGCGAAGGGGGACGCGCCGGGGGCGAGGGCCCGGCTCAAGGAGCTGGATGCCCGCGAGGTCGGGCGGGTGCGGCCGGACCTATCGAGGGACCTCGCCCGGCTTCGCGAGTCGCTCGACCGGGAGGCCCCCCGGGATGGCGCGTAGGCCCGGCCGGCGCCGCCGACTCTCCCCCGCGGACCTCGCACTGGTGCGCCGCAGCCTCCGGGAGGACCGGGCCGACCGCGACGTCACGAGCCGTGCGCTCCTTCCGGGCCCGGTCCCCTCGGAGGGGCGGGTCATCGCCCAGGCCGAGGGGGTAGTGAGCGGGCTCGCTCCCGCCCTCGAGGTGGCCCGGGAGCTCGGCCTGTCGGCCAAGGCGCTCTGTCGCGACGGGCAACGGGTGCGTCCGGGCATCGTAGTGCTCCGCCTGCGGGGGGACGCCCGGCGCATCCTTGCCGGCGAGCGGACGATCCTCAACTTCCTCATGCACCTCTCGGGGGTCGCCAGTGCGACCGCGAAGGCCGTACGGGCGGCAGGCCCCCTCGAGGTCTACGCCACCCGCAAGACGCTCCCGGGTCTGCGCGACCTCGAGAAGACCGCCGTCGTCCACGGCGGAGGACGACCCCACCGCAGGGATTTGTCGAGCTCCTTTCTCATCAAGAACAACCACCTCGTCCTCGTTCCGCTTGCGGCCGCCATCGAGCGGGCCCGGGCACGCCGTCGGCCCGGCGCGCCGGTCGAGGTCGAGGTCCGATCTTCGGGGCAGGCGATCGCCGCGGCCCGCTCGGGCGCCGACCTTCTCCTGATCGACAACGCCTCCCCGGCGAAGGCGCGCTCGATCGTCCGTGCGCTCGAAGCCTCGGGACTCCGCCGGGGCCGGGTCGTGGAGCTCTCCGGGGGACTCACCGCCGAGAACCTGAGGCGCTACCGCCGGAGCGGGGCCGACCGGGCGAGCCTCGGCAGCCTCACCCATTCGGCCCGAGCGCTCCCGTTCCATCTCGTGCTATCGCGTCGCCCGGTCCCGCGCCACTCTCGTTAAGTGAGCCCTCGGGCTCGTCGCCCGGGAGGCCCGGCGTTGTCGCTCGAGGAGGAGATCCGTCGGCTCAAGGTCGAGAAGGACGCCGTCCTGCTCGCGCACAACTACCAGGTCCCCGAGGTCCAGGATATCGCGGACCACGTCGGCGACTCCCTGTTCCTCTCCCGGAAGGCAATGGAGGCCAAGGAGAAGGTGATCGTGTTCGCCGGAGTGCGGTTCATGGCGGAGACGGCCAAGATACTCAACCCGAGCAAGACCGTCCTCCTCCCGGATCTCAAGGCCGGCTGCGGCCTCGCGGACTCGATCACCGGCGAGCAGCTCAGGGAATGGAAGGCCGAGCATCCGGGGGCGGTCGTGGTCGCCTACATCAACACCTCCGCCGACGTGAAGGCGGAGTCGGATTACTGCTGCACGAGCTCGAACGCGGAGCGGGTGGTCCAGAGCGTACCGGAAGGAAAGGAGATCCTGTTTCTGCCGGACATGTTCCTGGGAGACTACGTCCGAAAGAAGACCGGACGCGCCATGCACTTGTGGGTCGGCGACTGCCCGGTGCATGCCAAGATGCGCCCGGAGGACCTCGAGCACGCCCGGGCCGCCCACCCGGGCGCCCCGGTGATCGCGCATCCGGAGTGCGGCTGTTCGACCGCAGCGCTGCCGTCGGTGGACCGGATCCTCTCGACCGACGGAATGGTCCGATTCGCCCAAGAGACGACCGCCCCGGTGGTCCTCGTCGCGACCGAGGTCGGCATCCTTCATCGGATGCGACGGCTCAACCCGGTGACGAAGTTCCTCCCGCTCTCCGAGGGGGTGATCTGCCCGTACATGAAGCAGATCGACCTGGCCGACGTCCGTGACTCGCTCAGGGACCACCAGTTCGTGATCGACGTCCCGGAGGCGACGGCCGTGCGGGCGCGCCGGGCGCTCGAGAGGATGGTCGCCTCGTAGACCCGTCGGGCCTACGGTACTCCGAAGTGCAGCGACGCCGGGAGCACCGGGCCCAGGTGATGCTGGTAGTATTCGAAGGCGACTGCGAACAGGGCGAGGGCGCTCAGGAAGACGACGCCGATCGCCG
>JAKIWY010000013.1 GCA_022749835.1 Thermoplasmata archaeon
GAACGTCCAGGTCGCGTTCGTCGGTTGGCAGTCCGAGAGCCAGAAGTCCCCGGAGGTGCACCCCCCGAACAGGACGAGGTAGCCATCCACCGGGTCCCACGCCATCGACGCTCCGCCCGCCGTCGGAGGGGGCGAGCGATGCGGGGCGAACTGGGTCCAGCCGACGAGCGGAACCGGAGGGTCGGCCGAGCCGCTGCCGTGAATAGAAAGCCCCCCGAGCGGCCCCCGGCGCGGGTTCGTGGCGAGGCCCGGGGCCCCGGTGGCCACCACCAGGAGGACGAGAAGCAGAACGACGGCCGCCGAGCGTGTCGATGATTCGCTCAAAGTTCCCTTGGGGCCCTCAGGGGAGCCCGCCCCGTTCGACCGTGACCGGCGAGCCTTTATAGGCCTCGGGGAGGGTGCTCGAGGCGAGGCCAGCTTGCCCGGAAAGAAGGACCTCCACATCGAGTCGAGCGGTCAGTTGTGCATCTACTGCGGTGCGTGTGTCGGCATGTGCCCGTTGAACTGCATCTACCTCGATGAGACCCGGATCACCTTCGACGAACGCATCTGCACCCGCTGCGAGATCTGCGTGAAGGCGTGCCCCGTCGCGGCGATCGAGATCGGGTGAGCCAGGCTCCTTCAGTCCGGTAGGTCGCAACGATGCCCAGCACCATCACCACGGACGTCCTCGTGATCGGCGCCGGCCCGGCCGGGAGCATGACCGCCAAGTGGGCGGCGATGAAGGGCGCCCGCGTCCTCATGATCGAAAAGCGCCAGGAGATCGGCAGCCCCGTGCGCTGCGGCGAGGGGATGAGCAAGTCGTGGCTTCCCGAGGTCGGCATCCGACCCTCGAGCCGCTGGATCAACCTCGAGGTCGAGGGAGCCAGGATCTTCTCCCCCCGGGAACAGGCCTACGTGATCAACGAAAAGCACGCCGGCAACGAGGTCGGCTACGTCGTTGAACGCGATGCGTTCGATAAGCAGCTCGCCATCGACGCGGGGAACGCCGGGGTCGATGTGAAGCTCAAGACCGCCGCCCTTTCCCTCCTGAAGGAGGGCCGTCAGGTCGTCGGCGCGCGGGTCAAGGAGTACGGCGAGACGTACGACATCCGGGCCCCCGTGACCATCGGGGCCGACGGCTTCGAGTCGCAGGTGGGCCGGTGGGCAGGGATCCCGACGAACCTCGCGTTGCGGGACATGGACTCGTGCCTGCAGTACCGCATGACGAACGTCGACTCGGACGTCCGCTACTGCGACTTCTACCTCGGAAAGGTCGCCCCGGGCGGCTACGTCTGGATCTTCCCGAAGGGCGACGGGCTCGCGAACGTCGGCATCGGGGTCCAGTGCAGCCAGATCAAGGGTCCCGGCGAGGCGCGCAAGTACCTCGATGCGTGGATCGCCAACCACCCGGCGTATTCGAAGGGGAAGAAGATCGACATGGTCGGTGGGGGCGTGTCGATCTCACCGCCGCTCAAGCAGACCGTGGCCGACGGCATCATGCTGGTCGGGGACGCCGCACGGATGATCGACCCGTTGACCGGCGGCGGGATCGCCAACGGCTGCATCGCCGGGAAGATCTGCGGGGAGGTCGCCGCCGAGGCGGTCGAGCTCCGGACGCCGACCAAGGAGTTCTTCCAGAAGTACGAGAAGGGCTGGCGCGCCCGCCTCGAGGAGAAGCTCTACCGGAACTGGATCGCCAAGGAGAAGCTCTGCTCGCTGCCCGACGAGGTGTTCGACAAGGTCATCGAGGCGCTGCAGTCGATCAAGCTCGAGAAGCTCTCCGTCCACAACATCCTCAAGGCGGTCAACCAGACCCACCCCGAGGTCACCCGCGAGTTCGCGGAACTCCTGTAGGAGGGGTTCGACCATGCCCGGAGCTCCGAACCGGCCCCCCGAAGGGGCCGTTCCTCCCGCACCGGCCGCTCCGAGCCCGGACGAGCGCGCCCGCAAGGTCGTCCGGCGGCTCGCCGTCTGCCGCGTCGCCCTCTGGCTCGACACGTGGAAAGGCGCGCCGCCCGCCGAACTTCTCGCGCCCCTGGAGAAAGCGGAGGCCAGCTTCGCCTCCGGGGACCTCGGCACGGCCGAGACGTCGCTCGACCTGCTCTCCGTCCGCTTTGCCGAACCGCGGTGGACCTCGATGCCGCTCCCGTTCCGCAACCTTCGCGTCAATATCCCCGCCCCCCAGCCCCCGGCGTGGGACCCGGAGAACGCCCTGCCCGCCGACCAGCGCGAGGCCCTGCGAGCCCACCGGGCCACGGAGACCTTGCTCAGCATCCTCTCGGCGAGCGTCGCCTGGGCAGATGCGCACGGCATCTCGTGCGCCGACGTGCTCGCGCCCCTTGAACTCGCCCGCTCGGCGTTCGCCGCCGGGACCAACGATGCGAGCGTCTTCGGACCCATGGACGCGGCCGCCGACGCGCTGCGAGTGCGCGTACGCATGCCGGCCCGGGGTGCCCCGGCCCATGCCGCCCCCGTGACGCCGGCGATCCGCGAGGCGTAGGGCGATTGCCCGCGCGTCGCCGGTCGCGCGAGGAACTCTCCGGACTTCTCGAAGGGGTTCGCCATCGCCTGGCGGAGTTCGAGCGGCGCAGCGGAACGGCATCGGCGGATCGTAAGGTGCTCGGGGAGGCCAGGAGATCCATCGAGCACGGTCGGCTCGAGGAGGCGGAAGCCGCGCTGATCGCCCTCGACCGACGGATACCTCGGGAAGAGGAGGTCGAACTGATGCAGAAGCCGCGCGGCCTCGTCGGCTACGTTCCGCGGGGCTCCAAAGGAGCCCCGCCCGCGCGGGAGGAGGAGCCGCTCTCGAACCGGATGACCCTCCTGCAACGCATCTATGCGCTCCAGCAATCCCGCGGGCACGACGTCGAGCCCCTCCTGCCCGACCTCCACGCCGCCGAGCGGGCGTACGCCCGGGGAGAATGGGGCCTTGTAAAGCAGATCTGCGACCGAGTGCTCGGCGCTCTCGAGGAGCTGGAGCCGCCGAAGGCACCCGAGGAGCACGCGGAGGGCCGGACGCGACCACGTCGCGCCGCTCGGCAGGTATAATGAGCGAAGGCGCGCTCCCGCCCTCGATGCCGAGGCTCCCCCGATTCGGAACGTTCTCCGTCGTCGCCTTCGACCCGGACCGTCAGGAGTGGGGGGTGGCGGTGCACTCGAAGTTCATCAGCGTCGGCGCGGTCGTCCCCTGGGCCCAGGCGAACGTCGGGGCCGTCGCGACCCAGGCCCTCGCCAACCTGCGCTACGGCCCGGAAGGGCTCGCCCTGCTGGCGAAGGGGGTGGGCGCGAGCGAGGTCGTTGAAAAGCTCACAAGTTCCGACCCGAAGCGCGAACATCGGCAGCTCGGCGTCGTCGATCGCCACGGAAGCGCGGCGGCGTTCACCGGAAAGGAGTGCATGAACTTCGCCGGCCACCGGGTCGGCCAGGGGTTCGCCGTGCAGGGTAACATCCTGCTCGCGGAAGCGGTCGTCGAGGCGATGGCCCGCGCCTTCGAGACGACCCCCGGTGACCTGCCGGAGCGCCTGCTCGCGACGCTCGCCGCGGGGCAACGCGAAGGGGGGGACCGACGCGGGATGCAGTCGGCGGCGATGCTGATCGTCAAGGAGAAGGGGGGGTACGACGAGGGGAGCGACCGTTGGGTCGACATCCGCGTCGACGACCACCCTTCCCCCATCGAGGAGCTCAAGCGCATCTTCAAGCTCTACGACCTCACCCTCCTCACCCGGGAGGACCCGTCGACCCTGGTCCCCATCACCCCCGATGTCGCCCGCAGCGTCCAGCAGCAGCTGCAGGTCATCGGGTTCTATTCGGGCCGGTTCACCTCGGAGTGGGACGCCCCCACCCGCGCCGCGTTCGAAAAGTTCCTCGGCGAAAGCAACTTCGAGGGCAAGGCCCGGGACGACGGCCGTATGTGGCCCTCCGTCCTTGAGCACCTCTCCGAACGATCGCAGGCCGAGAGCCGCCGGCGCACGACGACGCAACCGGTCCTCACCGGAGCGCTAACGAAGGGGCCCGGGGCCGCCCCGGCCGGGGAGGAGCCATCCGCGAAGAAGAAGCAGGACCATCCGCCCCACGGGTGACGGTACACCTCGAGCGGTCGTATGCCACCGAGAAGGCGGCCCACGCCCTCGTCTCGGCCCTCGCCGCAGACCAACCCGACTACGTCCGCGCGAAGGCGACCGGCTGCGTGGTGCGCATCGAGGTGGCCGGAGCGACGGCGTCGAGCGTGCGGGCCACGCTCGACGACCTGCTGAGCTGCCTCGTTGCGGCGGAGCGCACGCTCGGGGTCACCCCGGCGCGTTCCTGAGCGCACCGAGCGACGGCGCGAGCGCCTCGGCGAGCGGAGGGAGCACCTCCTCCCAACGCCCGACGATCCCGACGTCCACCCTCTCGAGCACCGGGGCCGCCGGGTCGTTGTTGATCGCCAATACCGCACGGGCGCGCTTCCAGCCGACGAGGTGGTTCAGCGATCCGCTCACCCCGACCAGTATGGCGAGCGCAGGGGCGTACGAACGGCCGGTCAGGCCGACCTGCAGCTGACGGGGAAGCCAGCCCGCGTCGACGACCCGGCGGGTTCCCGTGAGCGCCGCCCCCATGCGGCGCGTCGATTCGAGCACGAGCCCGATCTTCTCCGGACCTCCGATGCCCATGCCGACGCAGACGACGACGTCGGCGCTCGCGGGCTCGGCGAATCGCTCGTCGAGCTCCCGCCCCGAGCCGAGGAGGACCGCGCGGGACCGGGCGGCGGGGGGCTCGATCTCCTCCCACGGAAGCCCGGGGGGTTCGCCCGGCGTAGGCCCCGGCTCCGTACGAAAGGCGCCGGAACGGACGGTCGCAAGGCTCGGGCGAGTGCGCGAGTAGACGTGGGCGATGATCCCGCCGCCGAACGACGGCTTTCGCCAGATGAGCCGGCCCGACGCGTCCCGCTCCACCCCGACCGCATCTCCCGTCAGGCCGAGACCTTCCCGGCTCGCGAGAAGACCCGCGACCGTTCGCCCGAACCCCGAGGCGACGAACGCCCCGGCGGCGGCGCCCGGTCGATGGTCGAGGAGCGTCCCGAGGGCGAGCGCGGCCACCTCCGGATCCACGGGCGCCGGCGGGAGGGGAACGATCGCGCCGCGCAGCGCTCCGGCGCGCGCAAGCGCTTCGCGGTCGCCGGCGGTGGGGGATGGGCCGATCCAGACGGCGGACGGCCAGAGGGGAGCGAGCCGCCGTCGGACCTCCGAGAGGATCGGGAGGGCGTCGCCCGATAGCGTCCCGGAAGGGCCCGTGACGAGGACCCAGAGCTCGTTCTCGTCCTTGGCGGGTCCGTCGGGCTCACCGCCGGACGGTTCGGGCTCGACGGCGGTCGAAAGTAGCGGGCGCAGGGCTTCGACGGCCTGCGCGACCCTCGACTCGACTGGGCCGTCCTGGAACCGCTTCGGGGAACGGCCGGGCTCCTCGTTGGCGAGCGTGCTCACGACGGTTGGCGAGCCGGAGAGACCGACCGAGGCACCGGAGAGGCCCAGCTGCGTGGCCCGCACGATCTCCACGCTCCGGCTCCCCGCGGCCGAGAGCTCGTCGGGGGTCGGCCTCCGGGGTTTCGCGATCTTCTCCCCGACGGTGACGAGCGCGGGCGATTGGAGGAGATAGTCGGCCCAACCGTCGTCGGTGTCGGAGCGCACGAACAGGCTCCCCGGGTCCTCCCGGGTCAGCTTCCGAGCCTGGGTGACGACGGGCACGCCGAGGAGGCCGGCGACCTCGGGGCCGACCTGACCCGTCTCGGAGTCGGTCGTCCACGCCCCGGCCAGGACGAGATCGTGACCGACGAGGGAGAGGGCCCGGGCCAATACCCGAGCCGTCACCAAGGTGTCGGAACCGGCGAGCATCGGGTCGCTGACCAGGAGTACCCGGTCGGCACCCAGCGCCAGGGCGTCTCGCAAGGCCGCCTCGGCCCCGGGCGGGCCCATCGAAACGACCGACACCGTCTCGCCCGGACGGCGCAACTCGAGGGCGACCCGCAGGGCACGCTGGTCGAACGGGTTGATGAACTGTTCCGTCCCGTCGCGGATCATCGTCCGGCACTCGGGGTCGAACCTCAAGTGCTCGAGGTTCGGGACGACCTTCGCGAGCACAGCGGTCTGCATGCCGTGGCCTCCCGGCCACGGGAGCCGCGCGGTCGATAAGTAGGGCGCCCCGGTCGCCGGGTCGTGGTGCCGGCCTTCCCTGAGCCGCCCGTCCGGGAGGATCCGCTCCCCGGCCGCGACTTCGCGCCGACGGACCGCTACCTCCTCGCCCTGTTGATCACGGTCCTCGCCATCGTGAGCCAGTACTTCGTGCCCGAACTCCTTCCGGCCCTGCGACCGGTCTATGCCCACGAGGTCAGCGCCCTGCTCGTCGTCTACGGGCTACCCATCGCCGCCTTCGCCCTCCTTGTGGGGGTCGCCCCCTTACGCCGCTGGCGGGCGAACCTTCCGAGCTCGAGCGTCGAGGGGCTTCGTTGGTACGGCCTCTTCTCGCTGCTGACGCTCATCGTCCTGTTCATCCTGGGAGTCCTCTACGAACTCCTCGACCCTTCCGCGCTCGCCCTGTTGACCCGCCCCAACCCGGTGCTTGCCGGGGCCGCGAGCGACCCGTGGTTCTGGATCGCTTTCTCTTTCGTCATCGGGGCCGTTGAAGAGACGATCTTCCGCGGATGGGTCTTCGGTTATTGGCTCACGCGCGCCCCCTCCGACTGGAAGCTGCATGCCCTCTGGACGAGCGCGCTCTTCGCCGGGGTCCACCTCTACTACGGCGTCACCTACCTCGCCGCGGCGCCGCTCCAGTACTCGACCCTGTTCCTCGCCGGCCTTGGTTTCGCCTACGCCGTGCGATACTCCGGCGGCTGCCTCGTGATCGTCGCCCTCCTGCACGGAGCGGACGACGCGAGCGCCTTCCTCGCCGGGACGGTCTCGCCGGTCGCCGGCGACGCGCTCCACTACGGTCTCATCCTCCTCGGCCTCCTTTTCGCCCTGATCGTCTATCTCCGTGAGCAGGCGAAACTCGCTCCGCCCTCTCCGCCGTACTTCACCGGCGCTCCCGGCTCCTTCGACCCGTTCGGAACGCCGGGCTTTCCCCTGCCGCCTCCCCCTCCCCCCGGGCTTCCGCCGACGGACGGGCCCACGAAGGAAGTGATGGGATGGGTCGACGGTGAGCCTCCGCCGAGCCGACGGCTTCGCCGGGGTCACCTTCCCACCTTCCAATTCCTTCGGGGAAACTGATGTCCGGCGAATCGGCGTTCGACCTCGCCACCCTTTCGGAGAAGGCGGCCCAGCGCCAGGCCCCGGCGCGCGGGCGTCTGGCCGTGGCGCTCGTCCTCATCCTCGTCATCGCCCTCGTGATCGCGGAGTACTTCGCCGTGGTGACATTGATCCTGGTGATCGTCGCGGGGATGTTCGGTGTCGTCGGCGGGCTCTCTCTTCGTCGGGCCCCTCGCGGCCTGCGGCTCGACGACTCGGGGGCCACCTTCGTGTACACTTCGGGCGCCTCCCGCCGGTTCCTTTGGAAGGACCCCAAGCTCCGCCTGGCGGCGAACGACCGCCGGGCCCTCGTCGCGGCGGGAGCGGCCCAGGCTCCGGAGATCTCGACGGAGGGCGACACCAGGGTCTACCGATATCCGAACGGCGGCGTGGTCCGGATCAGCGCCGACCGGGTCGTGGCGACCCGACCCGATGGGGTCCGGCGGCAGTTCAGCGGATTCATGTTCCGACTTTCCCGGGCGACCGTCGAGTCGCTCGTCGGCATGACCGAAGGGGATCTTTCGATCGCCGTCCGGGTCGCTCCCCTGCACGACGCCTACCTTACCCCCGAGGCGTACGACGCCCTGCGGAGGGCGGCCCGCAAGGCCGGGCTCGAGAGCCGGCCGCTCGTCGGCCGTCCCCCCCGAGGGTTCGTCGACGGCGAGGTGAGGGTGATCTCCGCCGAATGACGCATACCGCGGCGTCGCCCCCGGGACCCTTGCATCCGCGCGATCCTCCCCTTCGTGCCGATCGACCGGGCCGGCCGGTGGCTTGTCGCTATAACCGGGCCGGCGTGGAGGAGCCGGGATGATCCTCGCCCTCCTCCTCCTGCTCCTTCTCCTCGTCGCCGTCGGAGCGGGGGCGCTCGGCTCGCTCGTCGGGCTCGGCGGCGGGATCGTGATCGTCCCGGTCCTGGTGATCTATCTGCAGGTCCCGCTCCCCTACGCGGTCGGTGCGAGCGCCGTGAGCGTTCTTGCTACCTCGAGCTCCTCGGGCGCGGCGTTCGTCAAGGACCGGCTGACCGACCTGAGGATCTCGAACTTCCTTCAGGTCGCGAGCGTTCCGGGCGCTCTCGTGGGCGCCGCCGCCACCGTCCTGCTCGCCAGTAGCCATCTCACCGCGGCGTTGATCATCGTGCTCGGGCTCATCCTTTTCGCCACCCTTCCCCAGGCGATCCTCCACCGCCGGGACGAGCTGCCGACGCCGCGAACGCCCGATGAAACCTCGGCGCGCATGAACTTCTCCGGAAGCTACCACGACGCACGGCTCGGGCGCGAGGTCGCCTACCGGGCCGGCCCGGTACGGCCGTCGCTCTTCGTCATGTTCTCGGCCGGGATCATCTCCGGGATGTTCGGGATCGGAAGCGGGGTCCTCAACGTCGTCGCCCTGGAGCGTTGGATGGGCCTCCCCATGAAGGTCGCGACCGCAACGAGCAACTTCATGATCGGTGTCACAGTCGCTGCGGGGGCGAGCGTCCTCGTCGTCGCCGGGTACGTGAGCCCGGTGCTCGCCGCCACGGTCGCCCTCGGCACGACCGTCGGCGCCTACTTCGGCAGCCGGCTGTTGCCGAGGCTCAGCAACCGGGTCGTGCGCGCGATCTTCATCCCGGTGGTCGCCGTGCTCGCCGTCGAGTTGATCCTTCGGGGGTTGAACGTGCTGTGAAAGGAACCGGGAAGGCGACCGCGGCCCCGGAGCTGCCGGCACCTCGGCCCCTCCCCGAGGAGCTCTATCGTCGCATGACCTGGCTGTTGCGGGGGGGTCTCGCCCTCGCGTCGATCCCGCTGGCCGGCGCCCTCATCGCCTACCTTCTGGAGAACCCGAACGCGGGGTTCGACCAGACGCTCCCAACGAACCCGATGCGTCCGTTCCTCTCCCTTTCGGGCCTTACCAACGGCCTCTTTTCCGGCCAGCCGGGGGCGTTCCTGACGCTGGGGATCGGTCTTCTGATCGCCATTCCGGTTGCCCGCGTGGCGCTCGCCGCCTACTACTTCGAGCGCGCGGGGGAACGCGAGCTCTCCCGCTTCACCATCGCCACCTTCGTCCTCCTGCTGGTCGGTCTGTTCGTCGTTGGACCGCTGCTCGCGTGAGCTTGCGCACCCTCCCGGTCGCCGTCCGGTCGGCGCCAGCTTCTTGTAAGCGTCCGATGTCGACGCCCATGAGCTCTGTGGACGACGCGGGGATGCGCGAGCTTCTCGGGCGTATCCGAACGATCGCGGTCGTCGGTCTCTCCGACAAGCCCGAGCGAGATTCGAACGAGGTCGCGCGCTATCTTAAGGCCCAGGGGTACCGTGTGATCCCGGTGAATCCGAGCGTCCCGACGGTGCTCGGGGAGCGTTCGTACCCGTCGCTCACCGCCATCCCACCCGAGATCTCCATCGACCTCGTCGACGTGTTCCGGCGAAGCGACCAGGTAGGCCCGGTGGTCGAGGAGGCCCTCGCGAGGGGTCGGCCGGCGATCTGGCTGCAGCTGGGCGTGGAGAATCCGGAGGCGGTGAAGAAAGCCGGGGCCGCCGGGGTCCCGTTCGTGGAGAACCTGTGCATCATGCAGCAGCACCGACGACTCAAGGTGCCCCCGGCCGTGGCCCCAGGGTGACGGACGCCGGTCGGACCATGGCTACCTCCTCGACCCCCGTGTCCCGTGCGGGCGGCCCGCCTCCCAGGCCCGTCCTGCTGACCCCCCGTGACCACCTGGTGAACGACCGCAACGTCGGGGCCCACCAGAGCGTTCGCGCCGACAAGTGGACGGCCGCCGGCGCGACGAAGATCTTCGGGGACGTGGACGTGCTCGAGGGTAGCGTCTCGGGTACGACCTCCGTCGGCGGGAAGCTCTTCGCCGAGCGCCTGCGCTCCTCCGGAAGCCTCGAGGTGCAGGGCGAAGTGCGCGTGAAGACAGCGCTTCTCGTGAACGGCAACGCCCGGTTCGGGGGGGCGGTGACGGTATGCGACGCCGACCTCCGAGGGCACGTGGAGGTCCATGGGGCGTTCGCCGCCGAGCGCGCGCTCACCTGGAAAGGGTCGCTCGATTCGACCGGTGACCTCTCCGCGCGCAACCTGTGGTTCGACGGGCGCTTTCGAGTCCATGGGGACCTAAGGGCCCACGAGGTCGAAGGTCGACTCACCGGCGACTCCCAGGCCCGGGCGCTGCGGGCAGAGTTCGTCCGGATCTCCCGCGGCGGCCTACCGTTCCGCGAGGCCGGGAGCGCGAGATTCGAGCGGATCGAGGCGACGACCGTCTTCCTGGAGGGCGTCGAGTGCGAGTACCTCTGGGCCGACCGGATCGTGCTCGGACCGAATTGCCACATCGCCCGTCTCGACGGCAACCTCGTCAGCCGGCACTCGAGCTCGCACGTCGGTCCCGAGTCCCGCAGCCGGGCGCCGTACGGCATCTGGCGGTAGGTCCCGAGGGCATCCGGCGCCCGGCTCGACGCCCTTTATCTCCGAGGCGCCCTCGCAGCGCCGATGGCGGCCGCCGGGAGGGAGAATCTGCATAGCGCGTCGCTGCCCGAGGTGCAGGCCCGCGTCCGGCAGTACTGGGAACGGACCGGGGTCCCGGCGAAGGCGGCGCGGGGGACGGTCGGCGGCTCTCCGTTCCGATTTACCGAGGGCCCGCCGACCGCGAACGGGCCGCCGCACATCGGCCATGTGATCTCGCGCACGCTCAAGGACGTCCAGTTGCGCTACCACCGGATGCTCGGCGAGGAGATCGTGAGCCCGATGGCCGGGTGGGACTGCCACGGTCTCCCGGTCGAGCTCGAGATCGAAAAGCGCCACGGCATCAAGTCGCGCGCGGAGATCGAGGCGTTCGGGGTCGACCGGTTCTGCGAGGAGTGCCGGGCGAGCGCCCTCGAGGTCGCCTCCGTCTGGCGCGAGATGAGCCAGCGGGTCGGCTACTGGCTCGACTACGACCGGCCGTACCGCACGATGGACGCGCCGTACATCGAGAGCGTCTGGTGGTCGCTCAAGACGCTGTTCGACCGGGGCCTTCTCGAGAAGGGGTACTACGTCCTCCCCTATTGCCCGCGCTGCGAGACGCCCCTCTCCTCCCACGAGGTCGCCCAGGGATACAAGGAGACGACCGACCCGTCCGTCACCGTTCGCATCCATCTCGTCCCGAACCTTCCGGGAGAGCCGGATCGCTGGCTCTTGGTGTGGACGACCACGCCCTGGACGCTTCCCTCCAACCTCCTCATCGCCGCCCGCGCGGACCTGACCTACGTCCTGGTCAAAGGCCCCGACGGACGGGAGGTCCTCCTCGCCGAGCCGGCCCTGGCCCGCTACTTCCCTGCCGACGTCGAGGTCGTCGAGCGGTTCGCCGGCGACAGCCTGGCCGGTTGGTACTACGAACCCCTGTTCCCGTTCGCCGGAGCCGGGCCGGGCCGCTACCGGATCGTCCTCGACCCGATGGTCGACGCGTCGGAGGGGACCGGCCTCGTCCATATCGCCCCCAGCTTCGGCGTCGAGGACCAGCGCATCGGAGCCCGTGACAAGGTCGGCGTCTTCGACCCGCTCGATTCCCGCGGCGTTTTCACGGGTGCCGTGCCGCCGTTCGCCGGGAAGTCGTTCAAGACGGCGGACCCCCTGATCGTCGCCGCGCTGCGCGAGCGCGCGGCGGTCGAGAAGGAGGAGAAGCTACGGCACACGTACCCGTTCTGCTGGCGCTGCCAGAGCGCGCTCATCTACCGGGCGATCGACTCGTGGTTCGTCCGGACCTCGAGGTTCACCTCCTCTCTCACCGCGAACAACCGGACCGTCCGCTGGCTGCCGGCGCACATGCGCGACGGCCGCTTCGGGAACTTCCTGACGGAGGCGAAGGATTGGGCGCTGTCGCGCAACCGCTACTGGGGGACGCCGCTACCGATCTGGCTCTGCCCGAAAGGGCACGGCACGTGCGTCGGCAGTTTCGGGGAGCTCTCCAAGCTCTCGGGGGCCGCTCTCCCGCCGTCGTTCGACCCGCACCGCGTCACCGTCGACCGGATCGCGTTCCCCTGCCCGAAGTGCGGGGAGGCAAGCCGACGCGAGCCGTACACGATCGACGGCTGGTACGACAGCGGCGCCTCGCCGTTCGCCCAGTACCACTACCCGTTCGAGCCCGGGCCCTTCCGTCCCGAGACCCCGCTCGACTTCATCGCGGAAGGCCTGGACCAGACGCGCGGCTGGTTCTACACGCTGCTCGTCCTCTCGACCCTGCTCTTCGACCGGCCGGCGTACCGGACCTGCGTCGTGAACGGCCTCGTCCTGGACGATACCGGCCAGAAGATGTCGAAGTCGCGGGGGAACGCGGTCGAGCCGATGGGGCTCCTTGAGCGCCAGGGCGGCGATGCGGTGCGCTGGGCGTTCGTGAGCGTCGACTATACGGAACCGGTGCGGCTCACCGAGGAGTCGGTGCGGCATGCCGGAGCGCGGTCGCTCGGCACGCTCCTCAACGTCCTCGCCTTCTATCGGGCGAACGCGCTCGCCGACCGGCTCCGGCCCGCAGAGGAACGGCCCGACCCCGCGTCGGTCCTCGACCGCTGGCTCCTCTCCCGGCTGGCCGGGACCGCCCAGGCGGCGGGAGCCGCCCTCGGCTCCTACGACGCGCGCCCCGCGGCCATCGCCTTTCACGCGTTCATCGACGATCTTTCGACCTGGTACCTACGACGCTCGCGCCCCCGCTTCTGGTCCGAGGAGGATCCCGTGGACCGTCACGCCGCGAACGACACGCTCTCCTTCGCGCTCGCGAACCTCGCCCGACTCATCGCCCCCCTGGCGCCGTTCACCGCCGAGGAGGTCTACCAGGAGGTCCGGGGCACGGGCTTTGAGGAGGCCGAGAGCTCCGTCCACCTGAGCTCCTGGCCGTCGATCCTCGGCTCTCGTGACGAGGCGCTCGAGCACTCGATGGCCGACCTGCGCGAGCGCGTCGAGGTCGGTCGGGAGTTGCGCGCCCGGGCCGGCGTCAAGGCCCGGGTGCCGCTCGGGGAGTTCGTCCTGTTCTCCGACGTGCCCTTCCCGTTCCAATCGCTCGGGGCCGACGGGGAGCGCCTCCTCGTCGACGAGCTCAACGTCCGGCGTCTGTCGACCGAGCCGGCTGCCCGGGCGTCCGGCTACCCGGAGGAGGAGTGGGTCCTCAGGGAAGACGGCGGCCGAGTGGTCGCAGCGATCTCGCGCCGCCCGACCGCCGAGCTCCTGCGGGACGGAATGTTCCGCGAATCGATGCGCCGCCTCCAGCTGAGCCGCAAGGAGATGGCGCTCGAGTACACCGACCGCGTGAACGCACGGATCTACGCGACCGCCGGTCTGTTCGAAGTACTGACGGCCGAACGCGAGAAGCTCGTGCGCGAGCTGCTCGTCGACGGCCTCGAGCTGGTGCTCGGGACCCCAGCGACCGGTTCGGCCGCCCGCGTCTGGGAGATCGGGGAGGAGACGCTCGGAGCCGAGATCAGCCGGAGCGCATCGCCGGCGCC
>JAKIWY010000130.1 GCA_022749835.1 Thermoplasmata archaeon
ACTCGGGCGACCGCGCTGACCCGGGGCGCACCGGTCCGCCTCCGAGGGCGGAAGGGGTCCCCGCGTCGGGCGCCCCGGGGCCACTCACCGCACCCGTGCGGTCCCAGGTCGGGTCAACTCCACTTTACGTCCCGAATATCACCCCCTCCCCCACTTGCCTCCACCATGTGCGCATCGACCCACTGGGCGATGACCCCGAACCCCAGCCTGTCTGACCCCCTGCCGAACAACCCGAACGCACCGGTGCGGTCGCCGGACTTCGCCGTCTCCCGAGGAGGCCGCCGATGAGCGAACAGCACTACTTCAACCTGGTCGCCGGGCTGATCGCGCTCTCGGTCGTCGTGGGGGGAGCCGTGGCGTTCGCCGCCGAGAGCCACAGCACCGGGTCGGCCCCGGCGCCGAGCGCCGCGGCGCCGGATCACCTGTACATGACCATCGCGTTCAACCCCGGAACGGGTCTCGACGAGTACTTCCCGGGCAACATGACGGTCCCGGCGGGTGTCCCGGTCATCTTCACCATCACCAGCTACGACAACGGCACCAACGTCGTTCCCGCCTCGAACTCGCAGGTCTCGGGGACCGTGGGCGGCAGCGCCTCGATGATGACGGCGGGATCCTCCGCCATGAAGACGTACACCTCGCTGCCGATGGACGGCATCGCCCACACCTTCACGATGGTCGACAAGGCGTACTCGCTCAACGTCCCGATCCAGAGCGCGGCGTCGATGTCCGCGCCGGTGACGGTCATCTTCACGGCCTACTTCAACACGACCGGTACGTTCACCTGGATGTGCATGGCCCCGTGCGACCCGACCGCGATGACGCAGAACGGTTTCATGACCGGCACCGTGACGGTCGAGTAGGACAGCTCGCGGCGGTTTTCACGGGTTGCGGCGAACCGAAGCGATGACGATGAACGAGAACCTCCCTAGGGATTCCCCGGGAGCCCCCGCACTGTCGGGGTAAAGGGACCCCCGTCGACCCGAGGGAGGAAGGGCGTGGCCACGCCCGCTTTTGATGCGCACTGACTCATTCCGGCTAAAGAAGGACCCTCTGCGTTACGAATTCCAGGAGTGGCGCGGGAGGTTTGAGCCGGTCCCCCTCCAAGACGGAACCTGCGGCGATTGGCGGGACTACGGAGTTTCCGGGGGCGGTGTTTCAAACCCTCACCGGTGCGGCTTAATAGGCCATTCTTGATTCAAATCCGAGGTCCCCATGAGCGGAGAAGTCTGCCACTTTGAAGTGCCCGCCGACAACACCGAACGCGCCCGGAAGTTCTACGAGTCGACCTTCGGCTGGAAGGCGAACCCGATGCCGGAGTTCGACTATACGATGGTCTCCACCGGCCCGCTGGATGAGAACCAGATGCCCAAGGAGCCCGGCTTCATCAACGGCGGGATGGGCAAACGCGGCGGTCCCCTCGAGCACCCCGTCTTCACGATCATGGTCGACGAGATCGACCACGCGGAGAAACTCATCGAGAAGCACGGCGGCAAGATCGTCCAGAAGAAGCAGCCGATCGGGGACGGAGCGATGGGGTTCACGGGCTACTTCAAGGATTCCGAAGGCAACGTAGTGGGCCTCTTCCAGCGCGGCAAGATGTAACCGAGCGGCCGAAGCCGCGGGCCCCCGACGGTCACGTCGGGGGCTCCCTTTCCGGTCGACCCCATCTGCGGAGGCTGCGTCGCCGGTCCCGGTTCGGGGCGAGCAGATGAACCGCTCGGAACCCCTGGGATTCGCCCGTTCTCGGCGCAGCCCTTGTCTGCGGCATCCCTTGCCCCGTCCACGATAATCAGCCGCCACGCGTCGGCGTTTCGGAAGGTCTAATAGGGTGGGTGACTCGGCTTAGCACGGGTCTCGGACCCACCAGGTTTCGATGAACGCAAACGGGCTCGGCGACCTTCAGGGGAAAGTGCGCGGCGAAGTGATCCTGCCCGGCCAGGAGCGCTACGATGAAGCGCGAAAAGTCTACAACGCAATGATCGACAAGCGGCCCGCGGCCATCGTCCGCGCCTCCGGGGTCGCCGACGTGATCGCTGCGGTCAAGGCGGCCCACGCGGCGGGTCTCGGGGTGGCGGTGCGAGGGGGCGGGCACAGCGTGCCGGGGTTCGGAACCGCCGACGGGGCGATGGTCGTCGATCTCTCGAGGATGAGGGGCGTCCGGGTCGACCCCAAGTCGAAGGTCGCCTGGGCCGAGGGCGGATGCACCTGGGGCGACTTCAACCACGCCACCCAGCCGTTCGGCCTGGCCACCACCGGCGGGATCATCTCGACGACCGGTATCGGGGGCCTCACCCTCGGTGGGGGGATCGGCTACCTGACCCGCGGCGCCGGCCTTTCGCTCGACAACGTGGTCGGCGCGGATGTCGTGCTCGCCGACGGCTCGTTCGTCACGGCGAATGCGGAGTCGCATCCGGATCTCTACTGGGCCTTGCGGGGAGGCGGCGGGAACTTCGGCGTAGTAACGAACTTCCAGTTCCGTCTCCACCCCGTGAACGAGATCTTCGGCGGGCCGATCTTCTTCGAGCGCGAGGACGCCGAGAAGGTGATGCGCGCCTACGACCGCTACATAACGGATGCGCCCCGGCAGCTGGGCGCGTTCTTCGCCTGGCAGATCGCACCGCCGGTCCCGTTCGTTCCGAAGGAGCGCGTGGGGGACCACCTGTGCGCCATCGTCACGTGCTGGACGGGTCCGGCTGACCAGGCGAAGAAAGCGATCGCCCCGTTGCGCGATGCGGCGCCGGTCGTTGCGGAGCTTCAGACGACGATGCCGTACTCGGCGCTGAACGGGGCGTTCGACGGCCTCGTCCCTCCCGGCCTGCAGCACTACTGGAAGGCGGTCTACGGCGGGCCTCTCAGCGATGGGGCCATCCAGGCCCACCTGAACTACGGGCCGAAGGTGCCGACCGTCAACTCGACGGTGCACATCTACCCAATCAACGGCGCGGTCCACGACGTCGGGAGCGACGCGACCGCTTTCGGGTATCGCGGGGCGAAGTACGCGACGGTCATCGCCGGAATGTGGTCGGACGTGAGCCAAAACGTGGCGAACACCGAGTGGGTCCGGGAGTTCTACCGGGCGTTGAGCCCCTTCTCGGAGAAGGGCGGATACATCAATTTCGCCTCCGGCGACGAGGGAGACCGTGTCCAGGCGAACTACGGGAAGAACTTCGACCGCCTTCGCCAGCTGAAGAAGAAGTACGACTCGGGGAACGCGTTCCGGTTCAACCAGAACATCGCGCCGTGAACTGAGCGCCACCCCCCACGGGGGGTGATACCCCTCGCCCGCCCGGTAGCCGTCCGGCACGAGCTCAGGAGCTGCCGGCGCGACGGAAGGTCACCTCAACGATCGGGGCTCGAGTTGCCTGGGGCGAAGGACAGCCGAGGTGCTGTCGCGAGATGGGCGTCGCGTGAAGGACGGCCGTAAGCCCGCGCGGTCTCACTCGAGGGAGAAGCCCGGGAACCCCTGGGAGCTCCTGCGGGCGAGAACCTTCGTCAGGCCGCGGCGGATCAGCTCGAGCGCTGTCGACCGGCTCACGCCGAGCGCCTTCGCCACCTCACGGAGGCCGACGCGCCTCGGGTGGTCGAAGTACCCCATCTGGAAGGCGGCATCCACCGCCCGCTCCTGTCGCGTGGTAAGTTCGGTCCCCGTCGCCGGCCCGCCGACCCGCAGGAGCGACGACGAACCGTCCTCCGGTCGGAAGACCTTGAGGAGGGCACGGGCGCGCGGAGAGACCTTCGGGATGATGAGGCGCCATTCCCCTTCCGGGCCCACCGAGGGGTCGGTAGTGGGCGCCAAGGGGCAACTGTTGCAGACCGCGCCGACGTGGTAGACGGCCGCGCAGCTGGGGTCCATCGGTTCCTCCGCCCAGACCACCGCCCGGTGCGGGGCCTGCGACGCTACGGTGGTCAGCCCCCTGGGGGTTGCCTTGCGGACGAACCTGAGGATCTCGGGCATCTTCTCAGGGTCCGAGGAGATCTCGACGACCCTGAGCATCCGGGTCTCCCCCGGTCCGGTCGGGCGGCAGAGCATCAGGCGGACATGGGCCCCGAACCGCTCGGAGACCTTGCGCATCCAATGGGACGTCGGAGGCGGTCTCAGGTGGACCTCGACGAACGAGCCGCGGACCGTCGGTTCCTGGGGACGCTTGGAGGCCCGCAGGGTAGGGGCTGGTCGGCCTGCCGACGTTCGGAGGGGCGCCATCATCGGGACCCATACCGGTGCGGTCGTTCATCAGTCTCAGGTCAAGTCCACTTGACCTCCTCCCCGAGAGGGCGTCCGGCGGGCTCCCGGGGGGGGTCCGAACGGGCCCGCCCTAGGGGACGGCGACCGAGCGCTTCCGGCTCGAAGGGGGAAGGGCGGATTCGGGCTCGACCTCCGCGGAAGCGCCGGGGATCGGCTCGGGCAGAGAGTGGCGCTTTCCTTCGGCGATCAGGAGCTTGAGAAGCTCCTCTGCGAGCGCAGGGTCGAATCCGATCTTGCTCGCCCAGGAACGAGCTCGGCGAGTGACCACCTTCTCCTGGGCGGGGTCCTCGCAAGGGAGCCCGTGGAGCCGCTTCCAATCCATGAGCTGCCCGACCGTCTTGAAACGAAACGCAACGGCCTCGAGCAAGAGACGGTCGGCGAGCTCGATCCGGTGCCGGTAGGCCTCGAACTCCGCAGCGCTCGACCTCGGCGCGTTCCGTGCGGCCACGACGCCGCGACGCTCTCCGGGCCCAAGCCACTCCTCCCTCACCGGTGAGGCCGCTCTCTTACGCTGAGGGCTCCCGTACTCGCCGCATGGAGCTGGTCTTAGCCACCAACTTCGACGACGCGCTCGTCGAGCAGGTCTCCGACCTTCCCGTATCGACCTTCTTCGGCGGCTTCAGCGTATCACTGACCGGCGGAGGTCGGCCCCCGTTCATCCTCCCGAGCGTCGACGATGAGCGCTTCCGGCGCCACTTGGAGGCGATCCATGCCCGGGACCGCGTATTCTTCGCGACGCTCAACTCGAACGACTTGGGTCTTCGGGAGTATGCGCCCGACTTTCTCCCCAAGTTCCGGGCCGAAGTGCAGTACCTGATCGACCTCGGGGTCGACGGGTTCGTGGTCGCCCTTCCGCTACTGCTGGAGCTGATCCACGAGGACCACC
>JAKIWY010000131.1 GCA_022749835.1 Thermoplasmata archaeon
GGTGAGGGTGAGCTCGATGAGGAAGACCGAACCCAGGCTGAAGGAACAACCGGGCGGTGCTCCCATTCCCGTGTAGCACTGCGAGCCGAGGGCGGCGCCCTGGCCGAGGCTGAGCTGCGTCGCCGAGCCCGAGACGATTCCCGCGACCACCAGGATCCCGACGAGGCCCCCGAGGATCTGGGCGATCAGGTAGGGGACGACGTCGGAGGTCGGCATCCGGCGGGAGACCGCCATCGAGACGGTCACGGCCGGGTTGAAGTGGCCCCCGGAGATCTCCCCGAAGGCGTAGGCGCCCCCGAGGACGACCAGTCCGAACGCCGCCGAGACGAGGACGACGCGGGAGTTGGCGTCCCCGAACGGGCTCAAGCTGAACACCGCGGCGCCGCCGCCGAACAGCAGGAGCGCGAACGTCCCCAGGAACTCGGCGAGGTACTTTTGCGTCGAGCTGAACGCCATCAGGTCCCGGAGCGGAGGGCTCAGAATTAAGACTTGTGCCGGGGAGGTTGCCGTCAAGCGCCGTGCCTGCGGTGTCGCTCCGACCCCCGGCGGCGAACCCCGACGGCCTCGGCCGGTCGGCAGGAAGGGCTCCATGGGCCCCCTATCGATTCGTACGCCGGTCTCTTGAACCGACGCTCGCTCGCGCGGGCGCATGGCGAGCACGCCTCTCGAAGAACGACCGAACTATCTCGGCTGGACGATCGGATTCGGGATCATGCTGGCCGTCTTCGCCATCGGTGCCGCCCTCTGGTGGCACTACCACCCCTAACCGGGCGCCGTCGGAGCGCTCGGGCTTCCTTGCCATCGGTAGACGTAGACACGAGTCTCCGCGTCGAACTCGTCCGGCGTCCAACCGGGGACCGGATGCCAGTGGCTGACGACGCGCGCTCCGTGGGACAACTGGGATTCGAACATGGGTCGGAGACGGGCCATCGCCCCCGGCCAAAGGAACGCCATGACGACCGTCGCCGGCCGGAAATCGAGGTCGAACATGTTCCCCCAGCGCACCTCTACCCGCTCCCGTGGGCCGCCGAAGGCCCGCCGCAGCCGTAGGATCGCTACGCGGATCGGCTCGACCTCGACGGCCACGACGGTCGCTTTGCGCTCCCTCGCCGCCCGAAAGACGATCGCCCCGGTGCCGGCGCCAAGATCGTAGACGCGGTCCGATGGGCCGACGGCACCCCCTTCGAGCATCCGCTCGACGACGCGCCGCGGCGCGGGCTGGTACCCGGCCCCGAAGACGAACGTCGCGAAGACGAAGTAGAGCACGAAGGCGATGGCGAGCAGGAGGAGGACGGCGGCGAGCGGGGGCAGGTCCATCGCCTTCGCTACCCCGTGCGCCGGAGTTCCCGGTAGAGCCGCTCCGAGGCGGAGCGCGGGTCGAGCGAGCGGCCCACGACCTCATCGAGCAGTGCCGCGAGCTTGGCATCGTGCTCGAACGCGTCGGAGAGCTCCCGACCGACGCGGTCGCGCACGAGGGCGAGCAGCTCGTCCGCCGCCCGCTCCCGTGCGGCCTTGAGCCGGGTGCCCGAGGTGTCGAGATACTGCTCGTGCGCCTCGACGGCGCTCCACAGCTCGGGGATCCCGAGCCCCTCCGCGGCGACCGAAGAGAGGACCGTAGGTCGCCAGCCGTCCGAACTGGCGAGCCCGACCAGCTCGGAGAGGTCCCGCTTCGCCGAGTCCGCCCCCGGGAGGTCCGCCTTGTTGACGCAGAAGACGTCGGCGATCTCGAAGAGCCCCGCCTTCATCGTCTGGACGTCGTCGCCCAGGTGGGGGACGAGCACCACGACGCTCGTGGTGGCGACCTCCCGGACCTCGACGTCGACCTGGCCGCTCCCGACCGTCTCGAGAAGCACGACGTCCATGCCGAAGGCGTCGAGGAGGCGGGCGACCTCCCGGGTGGCGAGCGCGAGCCCTCCCGAGTGCCCTCGGCTCGCCATCGAGCGGAAGAAGATGCCGTCGTCCTCTGTCGCCCGGTCGATCCGGATGCGGTCGCCGAGCACGGAGCCTCCTGAGAACGGGCTCGACGGGTCGACGGCGATGACGCCCACGCGCTTTCCCGAGCGGCGGAGCTGCGCCAATAGACCGTTGATGAGCGACGACTTCCCGACGCCGAGCGGACCGGTGATCCCGACGACCATCGCCTTCCCGGTGAATGGATAGAGCGCGCTCAGCACCGGGGCGACGGTCGGGTCGCGCGCTTCCACGCGAGTGATCAGCCGGGCCAGGGCACGTCGGTCGCCGCGGCGCACCGCGGCGGCGGCCGCCGGAAGGGGCCGCGCCCGGCTCATGAGCGCCGGCGGGCGATCCCACGGGCCGTGGTGACGATCTCCTCGAGCGTCGTCCCCGGGCCGAACACCGCCCGGATCCCGAGCTTCTTGAGACGGCGCGCGTCCTCGTCCGGGATGATGCCGCCGGCAAAGACCGGGATGTCGGAGGCCTTGTGGGCCTTGAGAAGCTTCAGGACCCTCGGGAAGAGCGCCATGTGCGCGCCGGAGAGGATCGACAGTCCGATCAGGTCGACGTCCTCCTCGATGGCGGAGCCGACGATATCCTCCGGGGTCTGACGGAGCCCCGCGTAGATGACCTCCATGCCTGCGTCGCGCAGCGCTCGGGCGACGACCTTGGCCCCGCGGTCGTGGCCGTCGAGACCGGGCTTCGCTATCAGGACCCGGATCGGAGATGCCTTCGCGGTCTTGGCCATCGTCCGTCTCCGAGGCGAAGTCAGTGGGCTCGGGCCAAAAGCGTTGTGGCAGACGGTATCGCCGGGGCTCAGAGGAGCGCCAGGATGTCGAAGATGACGTTGCCGGCCAGCACGGCCCCGACGGCTCCGGCGGTCAGCAGCACGAGGAACGGGATCTGCGGGGTGACCCAGACGCGCCGGACCCCCCGGGAGCGCAGCTCATCTCGCTGGCGTTCCCTCAGCCGGCGGTCGTCCTCGGAGGTCTCCGGCTCCTCCTCGTCCTCCCCCAGCACCCTCTCGAACGTCGGGTCCTTCAGCCAGACGAACCGGTCGGGGAGCTCCTCCACGTCGATCATGAACCCGGTGAACGCCCTTGGGAAGACGAAGTCGCCGGCCCGGAGGTTCTTCACGAGGAGGGCGACCGGGACCACCAGGGAGAACAGCGCCGCGTCCATCAGGAGAGAGTGGGCGAACGGGTAGATCGTGAGCAGGGTGCCGGCGTTGGCCGTCGGAGTCCATAGCGGGTGGGGAAAGAGGGGCACCAGGAGGCCGGCGACCATCAGCGCCTTCGCATCCGCGCCGCCGTAGAGGATTCCCAGCTCGAAGAGAGCGCGCGCCAGCAGAACGCTCGCGAACACCGCGATCACGCCGACCGGCACCCCGGAGTCGGAGATCCCTCGGGCGAGGGCCGCGAGGACCAGCACGGCGCCGACCCCCGCGTAGAGCACGATCTCGACGGCGTCCGGCGCCCAAGCGACCCGCCGTTCGAGCGCGGTATCCCAGGGCAGAAGGTGTTGGAGGACGAACAGGGCGATCATCGCCCAGAGTCCGAGGGCGAAGGGCCCGTCCGGGGAGAGGTAGAGCCCACCCATGAGCGCGCCGATGAGGCATAGACCCTGCCAGAGCCGGTCGGACGCCTCGCGGCTCCTCAGATCCTGGAGCGAGCCCGCGCCGAGGCCGGCGATGAGGACCGCGGCGCTGGCGTCGAGCAGCAGGTCGAGGTTCGATACCGTCGCTCCCCACCGTCCGCGGAGAAAACAAAGCGGGGCGCTAGCTATTTAAACCGATTGAAACTGGCGCGCCTCCGCCTACTGGCTAGCGCATGGTCGACTTCAAACTCGTCATCTCCGAGGCGGCGAAATCGTACGCCCGCGGCGTCGGGGACCCGCAGTCCGCCGGGTTCCTCGGAAAGCGCATCGGCGAGAGCGTCGGGGGAGAGCTCCTGGGTCTCGGCGGCTACACGCTCAAGATCACTGGCGGCACCGACAAGAGCGGCTTCGCGCTGCGCCCCGAGGTCCCCGGTTCCCGCCAGGTCCGCATCTTCGTCGGCGAGGGGTTCGGCTTCCACCCCGAGCGCCGCGGGATGAGGAAGCGTCGTACGTTCCGCGGAGGAGCGATCAGCGAGGATACCGTCCAGATCAATCTCGTCGTCGAGCAGAAGGGTCCGAAGCCCCTTTCGGAGCTGCTCGCCGCTGCATGAAGGTTCCCCGGCAACCCGAGGTCAATATCGGGCTGGTCGGCCACGTCGACCACGGAAAGACGACGCTCACCCAGGCGCTGACCGGTGAGTGGACCGACCGTCACTCGGAAGAGCTGAAGCGCGGCATCTCCATCAAGCTCGGCTACGCCGACACCGCGTTCTACGAGTGCCCCGGCGTCCCCTCCCCCGGCGGCTACACCGTCGACCCGAATTGCGCGGACGGTTCTGCGGCGAAGCTCCTGCGCGCGCTGTCGTTCGTGGACGCCCCCGGCCACGAGACACTGATGGCGACGATGCTCTCGGGCGCCGCGATCATGGATGGGGCGCTTCTCCTGGTCGCTGCGAACGAGAAGGTCCCGCAGCCCCAGACCCGCGAGCACCTCTACGCGCTCGACATCATCGGCGTGAAGAAGGTGGTCGTCGTCCAGAACAAGATCGACCTATTGACCGCCGAGCAGGCGGTCGAGAACTTCACCCAGATCACGGAGTTCCTCAAGGGGAGCCCGATCGAGGGCTCGCCGGTGATCCCGATCTCCGCGAACCACCGGGTGAACGTCGACGCGCTCATCGGGGCGATCGAGAAGACGATCCCGACCCCCAAGCGCGACGCCTCGAAACCGCCGCTCATGTACGTCGCCCGTTCCTTCGACATCAACCGGCCCGGGACCCGCCCGGACGACCTCAAGGGAGCGGTCCTCGGCGGCTCCCTCCTCCAGGGAAAGCTGTCGGTGGGCGACGACATCGAGATCCGGCCCGGCGTCGCGGGCCTCTCCGAGAGCCAGGCGGAGGCGCTCCACACGACCGTCTCGGGCCTCGTCTCCGGAGGGCTCGAGCTCGAGACCCTCAACCCGGGGGGCCTCGCGGCGATCGGCACGGAGCTCGACCCGTCGCTCGCCAAGAGCGACGGGCTCACCGGCCGGCTGGTCGGCCACGTCGACCACGGAAAGACGACGCTCA
>JAKIWY010000132.1 GCA_022749835.1 Thermoplasmata archaeon
CGGGCGCCAGCAGGAACAACGCCACCGACGCGACAGCCAGAATACCGGCTCTCCTTTGGGCGTACATCGGCCGCCGACCCGGGTTCGCGCCATAAACCCCCCTCCTGTTTTCCACCGCTGGATGCCACGGGTGGGAATCGACGAAGGGGGTCCGGGGAGGAGAACCACCCAGGTTCCCTCCCCCGGGGGCCTTGCCGGTCGGCCGGGCCCGGGGGCGGCCGCGGGGTCGACCCCCGTTCCGGTGGTATCTTTTCGTTCCGTCCCGGTTCAAGTAGGCCGGAGGACTCCGCCGTCCATGGTCCACATCGAGGATCTCGGAAGCCAGTTCGACGCACCTATCGACATCGTCTGGAAGTTCATCGACTCTCCAGAAGACCACGGCGGCTCCCACAAGAACCGCCGGAACATCCAGGGCGCGCCCGCCGGGGATGGCGCCATGAAGGTCTCCTGGGAGCAGAACGTACAGGGGAACTGGGTCAAGGTGGAGAACCGCGTCATGACGTTCCCGCCCGTGGCGATGATGGTCCACTCGCTGGAGGGCCCGCTCGCCGGATCGAAGTTCATCTTCTACTACAAACCGAACGGTGCGAAGACCGGGGTCAACGTCGTCGGCGATTTCCACTCGAAGGTGATCCCGCCCGCCCAGCTCGAAGCGATGGTCATGGCGTCGCTGGAAGAGGCGTACAACGAGGACAACGCCTCGCTCCGGCACATGGCCTCCAAGAAGTAGGGGCTGGCGCACAACCCTTTCCGCCACCGCCCGTTCCCTTGCGCGCAGCGAGGTTCGATGACGATCCCATCTTCCCCCGTCCGGTCGAGTGGAACGGTGACCGGTCCGTATCCTGAGCCGCCCGCGGTCGCCTGGGAGGTCTGCCCGATCGAGACCACCCTCGGATCGCTGGGTCGGAAATGGACCATTCCGATCCTCCGCGAGGTGGCGTTCATCCCGAAGGCAAGCTTTGGCCTCATCCGACGGCGGAATCCGGGGCTCCGCCAGCGGACGCTTTCGATCCGGCTGCGCCAACTCACGGCGGAAGGTCTGATCCGGCGGGTCGTCCTTCCCGAGGACGTTCGCCACCCGTACTACGAGCTCACGGAGAAGGGCCTCGAGGTCTGGCCGATCCTCACTTCCCTCTTCCAGTTCGGCATTCGCCACCATGCGGGCACCGTTTTCGCCGACGGGCGGCCGAGGGACATCCAGGAGGTGTACCCGCGCGACGCGGCGTTGATGCTCGGGCCGCTCGCCGCCTTTGCCCGGACGGTTCGGGGGGCCCCGAACTCCCCGCGCGCCGCGCGATCGCGCGCGGCACCCACCGGGCGTCGTGGTTCCTCCCGTTAATCGCGAGACCGCCGGTCGCCCGGCGCTCAGGGCTCTACCGCGCGTTCGGGGAGCTCGACGGCCGGCCGACGCTCCCCACTCGGCAGGGTTCTTCCCACGCGATTCGGTCCCCCGGGGCGCATGCCTAGGCGCTCCGACCGTTCCGGCGGCGCCACGGGAATAAATACGCGGAGACCCCCCGAGTATATTGGAAGGGAATGACGGACCCCGCGTCGGTCGTTCCCCCTTTCGTGGGCCGCTCGGAGACGGTCGAGGCCCTCCACCGTCGGTTCGAAGACGCTCGCGCCGGTGAGGGCGGTGTCACCCTGCTGGTGGGCGATACCGGCGTCGGAAAATCGACCCTGATCTCCGGCCTGGCCCGAGAGATTCGGGCCCGGGGGATTCGGCTGCTGATCGGCCACGCGCTCCCTCTCGATGCGCCCCCTCCCTTCGCGCTCCTCCGAGCGGCGGTCGAGAGCGCACGCTCAGACACCGGGCTCGATTCGGACGCGTCCTCGCGGGAGAGCGGAGGCCCATTTCTCATCGGCTTCGCCCCTCGCCTCGCGGAAGGATACGCCCCGATGCCGATCGACATGGAAGCGCGCCTTCGCGAGGCCCTCGACGGGACCGGCGGACGGGCGGCACGATCCCCTGAGAGGGTGCTCCAGAGCCTCGCCGAGCAGTTCCTCGAGTTCACCCGCCAGGGCCCCACGGTGCTGATCCTCGAGGACCTGCACCGTGCGGACGAGCCGTCGCTCGCGGCGATCGAGTTCCTATCGAAGGAGCTCGAGGATGAGCCCCTCTGGATCTTGGGGACCAGCCGAACGTTCAGCTCGCTCTCGAGCTCCCAAGAGATGAGGCTCGAGTCGTTCGAACAGGCGACCCGGGCCCGGCGGCTGGTGCTGGCGCCGATGACGTCGGTCGAGGTCGCGACCTATCTCTCCACGGTAAGTCCGTCACCCGACCTTTCCGCCGAAGAGGTGATGCGTCGTTTCTCGGAGACGGGTGGAAATCCCCTGCTCCTCCAGCAGCTCGAGCATCGCGCTTCCCCCGCCGATGAGGGGAGCCGAGGGCTCGCCTCGTCCGGATCCACCGACGATGGCGAGGCACAGGGGATTCTCGAAATGGCCTCCGTGCTCGGGCCGGAGTTCGGCTTCGACCTCCTCCTGCGGGCGGGCGGGCAGAGGGATGAGGAGCAGCTCACCGAGGCCGTCGACCGCTTGGTCGGCCGGGGGCTCCTCCTGGAGCGGCTGGGCGAGCACCTCGCCTTCCCCAACGACCGGGTCCGAGAGGAGGTGTACGACCGCCTCAGCGAGGAACGCCGGCAACTCCTCCACCGGACGACCGGCGAAAATCTGGAAGCGCTGGGCCACCCCGATATCCCCATGGTCTACATTCTCGCGCGCCACTTCTACCTCGGTCGGTCGTTCGAGAAATCGATCAAGTACAACCGCATCGCCGCGGAGATCGCCGAGGTGGCCCGTGCGGAGGGCGTGGCTTGGGATCATCTTTCGCAGGCCCTCGAGAGCCAGCGGGAGCTCGACCCCGACGATCGCAATGCGGAGTCGGCGCTCGTGCTCGAGCTGGCGCGGGTCTCCGAGGAGCTCGGACGCCTTCCGGAGGCCGAAGCGGCTCTTCGCAGTTTCCTCGACCGGGAGTCCGAGGAGCTGCGCCTCGCCCCGGGCCGGCGCGCGACCCTCCAGATCTTCCTGGCCCGGGTCCTTACCGACCGGGGCAACCTGCCGGCCGCCTCCGAGCTCGCGAGGAAGGTACTCGCCTCGCCGGCGCTGGACGACCAGCCCATGGTGCGCATCGGAGCGCATCACCAACTCGGCCAGGTTCTCTACTACGAGGGGAAGTATCCGGAGGCCCTCGCGGAGCACACCGAGGAGATTCGCCTCGCGAGTCAGGCGGGGAACCCGCTGGTCCTGCTGCGCGCCCAGGTGTGGCGCGTCGCCGCCCTGGCGATGATGGGCCAGAGCGACCAGGCGATCAAGGAAGCCCGCGAGGCGACGGCGGCCCGGGACCGGTTGGGATCGGTCCGGGAGTCGGCCCAGGCACACCTGTTCTTCGGGGATATCCTGGCCGACGCCCGGTCGTCCGCCGCCCAGCGCCAAGAGGCGATCGTCGAGTACGCCAAGGCGATCCAGTTCGCGGAGAAGGCCGAGGACCCCCGACGGATCGGCTGGGCCCTGTACAAGACCGCCGAGCTCCAGCGCGAGATGGGATCCCCAGGGGAGGCTCTCGCCAACGTACAGCGGGCATGCGAGATACTCGGTCGGATGGGCGACCAGGTGGGCCTCAGCATGTCCATCAAGGTGCGGGGCCAGATCGCGATGGACCGACGGGAGTTCGATCTCGCGGCGGTGCACCTCAACGAATCACGCCGACTGCTCAAGGGACTCGATCACACGACCGAGGAGCTGGACGTCCTCCTCCGCCTCGCCCAGCTCGCGAGAGCCCGCGGGGACCCGCAGGGAGCCCGAGAGGCCGTGTTGGAACTCACGCGCCGGAATCTTCTCGCGGTCCGGCCCGATCTCGCCCTCGAGTTCGCCCAACTCCGCGAGGCCGTCGAAGAAGCGGCGGGTCGCCCTGAGGTGCCACCGCCTTCGGTCGCCCCCGGGTAGACCCCGGGTCGGCGGCTCCGGTCGATGCCTGGGTCCACGCTCTATTCGCAGGTTCCTCATGGGAGAAGCCCCGCATCAGCCCCGGAACCGGAGGGGTCTTGCGGGGACGTTCGGGCGCGTTGCTCCGGTTCGCCCGTACCAAACCGGGCGGGCTCCGTGAGCTTATGCTCGGACCGGCTCGTCAACTGCCGACGGGCGAAAGAGTCTGCAGCCATCGTTCGCACCCTGAATCGTAGCGAGGTGCCATCGCCCAGGAGTTCCGGCCCCCGTTACATTTCCGGAGCCGATGCCCTACCTAGTTCGGACTACCCGTGGATGAGGCACCGTCAACGACGGGGAACCGCGGGGGGGAGGTTTCGGATGCATCCGGAAAACGTCATAGTGGCGGACCGGACTGGGCACGACGATGCGCGTAGGCGGGCGGGTCGGAAACGCCGTCTCCTTCGCTCCCGGGGTGGCGATCGTGCTCGTGCTCCTGATTCTCTGGCCAGCGCACCCGCTGACCATCCCCACCGTCCACACCCCGAGGTCGCCCGCTTCGGGCTCCGTCAGGGAGGAAGCCGATTCCCTCTCGGGTGGGCCAAGGCTCGGGGGGCTCGCTCTGCCACTCGCTTCGACAGGAGTGATGCCGTCAGACCGTGCCGAGGCGACGGTTCCTTCTCCGATGCCAGTCCGGCCGGCAGCGTTCCAGGTGAACCCCTATCTGGCGCATTCCAAGGAGCCCGCGCCGATGGGCATCGCGGATTTCGGGGTGAGCGGTTCGGGTGGAGGGTCGAGCGCGTACGCGTACTCCACCGCTTCGTTCCAGGCAAGCGCGCTCGTGCAATCCATGCACATCGCCGCGACTTCCGGAAGCTCGACTATCAAGGTCGCGGCGTTCGAGCTCAACGCGGTGGTCGTTCTCCAACTCAACGGCACGAACTATTCGTACTGGATCCAGAACGGGTTGCACGTCGACACCTCAACCGATGAGTACACGATCGGCGGCGCCTACGTCTGGAACTTCTCGTCCCCCACCGCTCGCCTGAGCGGCTCGGAGCTGAAGGGGAACGTCAGTTCGGTCCTGCTCTCGGACACCTACTACTTCATCCCGGGGTGCGGAGGCTTCCCGGGGCAATGCTCCACGTTGAACCTCCCCGCGAACCTCACG
>JAKIWY010000133.1 GCA_022749835.1 Thermoplasmata archaeon
CGAACGGGCATCCCTCGCCAAGCTTCTCGCTCGGGAACCGGAGCCCGGGGAAAGGGAGGAGGCCCTGCGAAGGTGGGCTAAGGTCGCAGGGCTCCCCTCGCCTGCCCCTTCGAAGCAAGTTCCATAAACCCTCCCGGACACGTAAGAGCGATGGCCGCCTCTCCGTCCCGCCCGGCTTCCGTCCCGGTCATCGTCCCGGTGACATCGCCCGAGGAGCGGGGTCGCTGCCTTACGGGGATCGCGGGACTCGACAACATCCTCGACGGGGGGATCCCCAGGGGGAACATGGTCCTCCTGGCCGGAAGCGTCGGGACCGGGAAGACGACCCTCTCCCTGGAGTTCCTGGTGAGGGGCGCCGAGCGGGGGGAGCGCTCGATGTTCCTCTCGGTGACCGAGGCGTCGGCCAAGCTCATCGAGAACCTCTCCTCCTTCGAGTTCTTCAAGAAGGAGCTGATGGAAAGCGGGCTCCTCACGTTCGTCGACGTCCCGACGATCTACGACAAGCTTGGCATGGACCAGGAGGAGCTCTCCGTCGACGACATCGACCTGCTCATCCGCACCATCGGGGGTCTCGTCAAGGAGCTCGGCGTCCGCCGGATGGTCCTCGACTCGCTCACCAGCGTCTGCTATAGGATCCGCCGGGAAGAGAGGATCCGCGACTTCCTGCTCCGCCTCGGGCGCACGCTCTCCGAACTGCACTGCACGACGATCCTCGTCTCGGAGTTCGGCTCGACAGCCGGCCGCTATTCGCTGCACGGGGTCGAAGAGGCGATCGTCGACGGGGTCATCCTGCTCGGGAACACTCGGCGGCAGGGGGACATCCTGAGGGTCCTGCAAGTGATCAAGATGCGGGCGACCTCGCACTCGCGGGCCCAGTACGTGATGGAACTCACCCCGATCGGGCTCCTCATGGCCCCGCACCTCAAGGGCGGGCGGCCGGAGGCGTCGTAGGCGTGGCGACCGTGGACGTCGGCGAGCGCCTGCGTGCGATGAGCGGCGGCAACGCGGTCGCGCTCAGGATCAACCCCCATGAGTATGCGGACCAGTACTTCCAGGTGCTGAACGCGACGCTGCGCGATGTCGGGGTCGAGACCAGCGCGCACACGATCTACGTCTCCGTGACGAACCCTGCCTCCTTCGTCCGATCGCTCGCGATGGCGCTCGACATCCCTTCCGACCGCCTTTCGTTCGTCGACGCGATCTCCCACCTGATGATGAACTACCGCGACCCGATCCCGAACGCGACCTACGTCGAGAGCCCCCGCATGCTCGAGAACATCATGCTCAGGATCGAGTACCTGCTCACCAAGAACCCGGAGGCCCGGGCGATCGTCGTCGTCGACTCCGTCAACTCGCTGGCCATCCACAACCCCCCCGAGCTCCTCTCCGAGTTCTTCCACATCCTATTGAACAATCTCAAGAGCCGCCAGGTCCTCACGATCCTGTTGGTCGTATCGGACGACGAGAGCTCCCCGATCGACCAGATGCTGTCGCTCGTCGTCGACGAGACGATCAACGTCGGCTCCGGGAGCACGTAACGGATGCCCGGCGGCGAACGCCTGCTCGACATCCCCGAGATCGACGGACCGACCTCCGCCGCGCTCCCGACCGGATGGCTCGGCCTCCTGGTCGGCTACCCCGGGAGCGACGCCGCGCTCTTGGCCAAGCAGTTCGCCGAAGCCGGCACCGGGACGATGCCGGTCTACTACTACACGACCTACGAGCGGACCGAGGACGTGGAGCGGACGTTCCGCGACTTCGGGTGGGACCCGAGCTCGATCCAGGTCCACAACCTCTCGGAGGAGTACTACCAGCGCGTGCTGGTGCGCGACCTCGAGGTCCGCCGCTCGCGCGAGCGCGGGCTCTCTCTGGCCGAGCTCACGGAGGCAGCCGCCGCCGGCAGCAGCTCGGTGCGCTTTTCCCTGACCAGTCGGCTTCTCACCGACCTGGGAGCGATCAACGGGCGCTTCCGGCTCGTCCTCGACTCGCTCGACTTCCTTTTGGAGGTGCTCGAGCCGGCGGAGGTGATGACGATCTGCCGGCAGGTACGCCACCGGGCGCAGGCCCTCGGCGGCCAGGCGCTGCTCGCCGTCCAGGGCGAGATCCACGAACGTCGGATCACCGGCCTGCTCCAGGACATGGCCGACCTCGTCCTCGAGGTGCGCTCCGAGCCGTCCGGGAGCCGGCACCGCCACGTGCTCGTCGTCCGCAAAGTACGCAACCACCCCGAGCGGACCCGGACCGTCGACCTCGAGGTCACCGACAAGGGGATCCGGGCCACAACGAACCCCGAGGGTCCCTCGTTACCCGGTGGTACCTGAGTCCGCGAACGGTTAATAGCGCGGGACGCTCGAAGCGCTCCGGTCACCATGGACGATGTTCTGATCCGGATGCTCGACAAGGTGGAGCTCACCAACCCGGTCTTGGTCGAAGGGCTCCCGGGCGTCGGCAACGTGGGAAAGCTCGCCGCCGACTACCTGAGGGACAAGCTCGGCGCCAAGCCGCTCGCCACGATCCACTCGAAGTTCTTCCCCCCGCAGGTCTACGTGAACGAGGAGGGGATCATCCGGCTGGTGTCGAACGATCTATCGTACTGGCGGGCGAAGCCGCCGGCGACGCGCGATCTTCTCATCCTGGGCGGCGACTACCAGGGGATCACCCCGGAAGGGCAGTACGAGCTAACCGAACGCACTCTGGAACTCTGCCACCGGCTCGGCGTGCGAGAGTTATACACCCTCGCCGGCTTCGCCCAGGGCCACGTGGTGGAGGTCCCGAGGGTCCTCGGGGCGGCGACCAGTACGCGAGGCGTCGAGGCGATGAAGAAGCACGGCGTCGTCTTCTCTCGCAACGACCCGGGCGGCGGGCTCATCGGCGCGAGCGGGCTCTTCCTGGGCCTCGGGCGCACTTTCGGCATGGAAGGGGTCTGTCTGATGGGCGAAACCTCCGGCTACTTCGTCGACCCGAGGAGCGCCGAGGCGGTCCTCCAGGTCATCGGGAAGGCGCTCAACCTCGACATCGACTTCTCCGACCTCGAGGCGAAGGCGAAGGAGATCGACCGGATCGCCCAGAAGATCCACGAGACCGAGCAGCGGCTCAACGAGCCGACCTCCCAGTCCCGCGAGGACCTCGGCTACATCGGCTGAGAACGGACGGGCCGGTGGAGCCCGAGGCCCGGAAGGCGGCGGACGCCCTGTCGCCCACCGGCACTCCGGACTACGGCTCGGCGCTCAACGAGCGGCTAGGCGAGGCGTGCGAAGCGGACGGTTTCCTTCCGTTCGACCGGTTCATGGAGACCGCCCTCTACTCCCCGGGGGTCGGCTACTACGAACGGGCCGCGAGCGCTCCCGGCCCCTCCGGGGACTTCTATACCGCCGGCCAGGTGAGCCCGCTGTTCGCCGAATGCCTCGCCGCGCGGATCGCCGACGAGTTCCGAAGGCTCGGGGACCCGGAGCGTTTCCGCGTGGTCGAGGTCGGACCCGGGGACGGCACCCTCGCCGCGGCGACCGTACGCGCGCTCGCCCCCCGGCTCCCCGAGACGGCCGGCGTCGAGTACGTCCTGGTCGAGCGCTCCCGCGCCCTTCGGGAGCGCGCCTTCACATCCCTCGAGGCGGCCTGCCGGGGTTCGACGGTCAGAGCCCGCTCCCTCCCGCAGCTCGGCTCGGACGGGCCGTTCGAGGGCGTCGTGGTCGCCAACGAACTGCTCGATGCGCTGCCGGCGGAACGGTGGGTCGCGCGGGGCGGCAGTTGGTGCGAGGTCGGGCTCACCCGCCAAGGGGAGCGCTGGACGTTCGCGGAGCGCGCGAAATCCGGCACCTTGCCTTTGGAGAATCCGCCGTTGCCGGTCGAAGAGGGAACGGTCTTCGAGCGGTCGGGGCCGGCGCTCACGTTCCCCCGGGAGATCGCGGACCATCTGTCCCGCGGGAGCGCGATCTTGATCGATTTCGGGGCGTCGGAAGACGAGCTTCTCCTCGGTCGCCCGAACGGGACGCTTGCTGCGCTCCGTGCCCATCGACCGGTCGAGGACCCGTTGGAAAGGCCCGGGGAGACCGACCTGAGCACGTTCGTCAATTTCACGAGACTGCGCGAGGCCGCTCGCCGCGCCGGCCTCATCGAGCGCTCCTTCCTTCGTCAACGCGACGCGCTCGGCGCCTGGGGGTTCCCAAAGCTGCTCGAGGAGGCGCTCGCCCGATCGACGTCGGCCGAGGCGTCGGTCCGGCTGCAACTCGCGGCGAAGAACCTGCTCTTCGGCTTCGAGAACTTCTGGGTGCTGGAGCTCAGCGCCCCCGGACCCCGGCGCCCGGGCGCTACGTCGTAGCGCCCCTCTCGCCCGGAGCGACCTCTTCCGCGAGGCCTCCCTTGACGAGCAGTTTCGCGGTCGCCGGTGGGAGGGAGAGGACGTCCTCCTTGCGAAGGTCGAGCGTCTCGCCGCCGGACTCGATCGGCCGGGTGTCCTTGATGATGCGGACGACGACGGTCGGAGGAAGCGTGGGGGAGGCGACTTCGGGCGTGGGGGCGGCCGATTCGGCCGGCTTGGCGGGCGCGAGCGGAGGGGCGCTTGACGCCTCCAGGTACGGGGCGATCGTCAGCCGGTGGCGCCGCAACAGGTCGAGCAGCTCCTCGAAGAGCGCGCGGTCCTCGGCGAGCGCGTTCGGCAGGTCGCGGTTCCCCCCGACGCTCGCCTGGAAGGCGGCACTCAGCAGCTTGGTCATGCGCCCTTCCAGGATGTCGCGGGCGACCTGTCCGGCCCGCTGGGAGGTCTGGCGGGCGAGCTCCATCTTGCGGCCCGTGGGGTTCTCGCGCAGCTCGTTCTCGAACGTCCGCCGGCTCTCGGCGAGATACTCGCGGGTCGTCGCGTAGAAGTCGTGGGGCAGCTTGGCGAGGCCCCGGGTCGCGCCCTCGGAGCGCCGCCATTCGAGCAGGAGCGTGTAATGGTCGGGCATCGCGGCTCCGCTCGGCGAGGTGGAGGGAAGCCTATAGGGGTTGTGGCGGTCCGGGGAAGCGTTGGCGGTCTTCGGCGACAAGCGGCGATCGATGCGGCCGGGAGGGGATCGCAAGGACGACGCGTTCCCGGAGTTCGTCGAGCTCGTCG
>JAKIWY010000134.1 GCA_022749835.1 Thermoplasmata archaeon
AGGTGGCGATGTCGACGTGGTACTTGTACGAGTCTCCGCAGTCGTTCCAATCCGGACAATCGGTACCGAAGAAGTCGACCATGGCGAAGGAGACGTGGCTGTGCGGGTTCGCATTCGCGATCGCGTTGGCGATCTGCTGGGCGTTATCGATGAAGAACGGGACGCCGTTGGACTCCTCGCACAGCGGTCCCTGTCCGCTCGACTTGATCGCGCACGGGTCCTCGCCGTAGAAGCTGTTGTAGTGGTCGAAGACGCCGTCGTACGCGGTCGTCTCGACGACCATCGCGATCTGGACGTCCGGCCAGGAGAGGGAGGGAACGCCGACGGCGTTGGCGTTCATCGTGACACGTGACGTCCCGACGCCCGCGGGGCACGTGCCGTTGCCGTAGTTGCAGATCGTGGCCGGGACCGCGTTGACTCCGAGCGAGAGCGAGGAGAGCTGGTGCGAGGCCGGAGAGGATGCCACGTGGGCTGCGGCGACCCGGGCCAGCGCAGGGACAGGATGGAAGGAGACCTTCTCCTGGGCGGCCGACGGATGAAGAGCGCTCGAGGTAAGGAGGGAAGTTGTGAGCGCCGCGATTCCGGCCGCGAGCCAGAGCCCCCTCACCGCGTTACGGGCGAGACGACGGGCCCAGCGCCGAGCGGGGAGAGCGGAGTTCGTGGTCGAGCGGGCGTTAGCGATTCGGCTCATCGGGCGCCAGCCACCCCCTTCCGGCCAAAGTCACTGGCGCCCTGCTCTTAGGCCTTTGGTCGAAGTCGAGGGGGCGGGAAGGGCCCTCGGCCCCCGAGCGAAGGGGCCACGGGCCGCCGATACCCCCGGCAGCGAACCCAGCCTACCCGGAGGTAACTGGGGGGATATACCACCGAAACCCCGTTCTCCCGCTGATGGCCTCGTGGGACCAACCGAAGGATCGGGTCGGCCGCTTGGACGAGCGGGTCGTCGAACTGTTGACGGCCCGGCCGGGGCGATTCGCCTTCAACGGGCTCAAGCGTGCCCTCGACGCTCACCCCGAATCGCTCGCTCGGGCCTTGAAGCGGCTCGAGCAAGGGGGCCTGGTCCGTCGGGAGGACGGGGGGTACCGGCTTCGGGAAGCCCCGGCCGCCCCGAGAGAGCTCGAACGACCCGAGCATCTCGAGCTGGTGGGCAGCGTCCGACTGCCTGCCGGGGCGAATCGTGAGGCGGTGTTTGGTTCCGTCGCGGGGCGATGGTTCGGCGACTCGCTCCGATGGGCGGGGCTGTACGAGCCCAAGGGTGGCCCGTGGCTCGTCTGGTCACTCGCCGGTTCCGCCGGCCATATCCTCTTGCAGATCGATCGCGGAGAGCTCAAGGTCTGGGCCGAGCGGACCCCGGACCGGGAGGAGGCCGCCCGTCTGGCCGACGCCGCTCGGGAGTTGCTTTTCCACACGCTCGAGCGGGCGCGACCCGTCGCGACTTCGCCGACCTCCGAGGGCCACGCACTGCGTCTTGAGGCCCACGACTTCGTTCCCCACGCGGGCTGACCGAGAGCCGAGGTGTGACCGGGCCGGAGGGAATCCGGTCAATATCCCCTGCGAAGGCGTACTCCCTTCGGCCGCCGAGAGCGGCCAGAGAAGAACGATGGGAGAGAACGATTGCGACTGTGGAGACGGAGGACGACCCCAATACGGCCCGTGGGTGTGGAGCGCTTACAAGGCGTACAACGAGCTCTTGCGCGAGAAGCTCAAGAAGAAGTTCGAGGCGCAGGAAGGGCCTTGGATGGACAAGCTCGCCGGCGAGTTGGTCGAGCTCGTGAACGCTCGCTGGGAAGGCGGGCGGAAGGGCGAGAAGAGCGAGTCGGAGATTCTGGAGCGGATCCACAAGCTCCTCGAGGAGTAGGGCGATGCCCCTCCCCCTCCCCGGTGGACCCGGTGGCGGCCCGATGCCTTCCCCCCAGCCGCCGACGCCGTGGTGAGTCGCGGCGACGATCGAGCGGACGCACCGTGGAGGGGGAGTCCGATGTTGCTGTCGGAAAGGTTGAGCGAGGAGATCGCCGACGCCGTAGAGCGGGTCAGCGCGAGCGTCGTGCGCATCCGCCGCGAAGGGGGCGCCCGACGCGGCTCGGGCGAGCCCGGACCGGTCGAGGGGGCCGGGACCGGGTTCGTCTATGACGCGGGTGGGCTCATCGCGACCAACGACCATGTGGTGCGCGCCGCCCGCCACGTGACGGTGGTCTCCGCCGACGGGCGCACCTTCGCCGGTGAGGTTGTCGGCGAGGACCCGGCGACGGACGTCGCGGTCGTCCGGGTGCCTACGCGGGAGCTCCCGGTCGCGTCGCTCGGCGACTCCGAACGCCTGCGCGTCGGCCAGATCGTCCTGGCGATCGGCGATTCCCTCGGGCTTCCCGGGACCCCAACGGTCTCTACCGGGGTCGTCAGCGCCCTGGGGCGCCCGCTCCCGGGTGCCGACCACATTCTTGAAGGAATCCTTCAGACCGACGCCGCCATCAACCCCGGGAACAGCGGTGGGCCGCTCGTGAACGTCCGCGGGGAGGTCGTCGGAATGAACACCGCGATGGTTCCTTTCGCCCAAGGAGTGGGATTCGCGGTCCCCATCAACACGGTCCGCCGCGTCGCCGACCAGCTGATCGGCGAAGGGCGGGTGCTCCGCCCCTATCTCGGCGTCTCGGCGGTCGCTCTCGACCCGGCGCTCGCCAAGCGCTACCGGCTGGGAAGGTCGGATGGCGTGCTTCTGGTCGGAGTATCGCGTCACGGTCCCGCCGCCGGGGCCGGGCTAGAGCCCGGTGACGTGCTCACCCGGGTGGGCAGCGTGACGATCCGCTCGCTGAGGGGCCTGCTCAGCGGACTCTCTCAGCTGCCGATCGGCGGAGCCGTCGATATCACCTTCGAGAGAAGTGGCGTGGAACGAAAGAGCGTGGTCCGCGTCACCGCGGAACCCCGCGAGCTACGGGCCTGAGCCTTCACCCTCCCGCCACACCGCGAGTTCAAGAGCCGCCCGGACTCGGCGATGGTGTGTGCCCCGAGAGTCCCGGTATCCGGCCCCGGCCGAAGGCGATCGTCTCCTGGAGCACCGGCAAGGATGGGGCGTACGCCCTCCACACCGTTCGGAGCTTGGGCGGGCTCGAGGTCGTCGGGCTGATCACCACCGTGACGAGAGCGTACGACCGCGTCTCGATGCACGGCGTCCGGGTGGAGCTCCTCCGGGAGCAGGCGAGCTCGGTGGGGCTTCCGCTATCGATCGTCGAGATACCCTCTCCCTGCCCGAACGACGTCTATGAACGGGCGATGGGTGGGGCGATGGAGCACTGGAAAGAGCTCGGAGTGAGCCATGTTGTCTTCGGGGACCTGTTCCTTGAGGAGATTCGAAAGTATCGCGAGCAGAGGCTCTCTGGCGCCGGGATGACCGGGGTCTTCCCCTTGTGGGGCCGCCCGACCTCGGCGCTCGCCGGCGAGATGATCGACGCCGGGCTAAAGGCAACCCTGGTCTGCGTCGACCCCCGCAAGCTCGACGCGTCGTTCGCCGGCCGATCCTTCGACCGCGAGCTCCTCGGGCTCCTGCCGAACGGCGTCGACCCGCTGGGTGAGAACGGCGAGTTCCACACGTTCGTCACCGACGGGCCGGGGTTCGCCCGGCCGATCGCCGTGCGGGAGGGCGAGCGCGTCACCCGGGACGGGTTCGTGTTTGCCGACCTCGTCCCGGTCGAGCCCTCAAACTCCCTCTAAAGGAGCCGCGCGGAGACCCGGACCTCGACGTTTCCCTTGAGGGCCCGGGAGATCGGACAGCCGATGGAGGCGTTCTTCGCCGCCTCTTGGAACTTGGCCGCGTCGATATTGGGGACCTTTCCGACGACGTCGATCTCCATCGTGGTGACGGACCAGGCGTCCCCCACCTTGTCGAAGGTCGCCGTCGCGGAGACCTCCAGGCGCTCGGGAGGGAACTGCATCTTGGCGAGCCCGCTCGAAAGCGCCATCGAAAAGCAGCTTGCGTGCGCCGCCGCGAGGAGCTCTTCGGGGCTCGTCCTGCCCTTGGCCTCCTCGGTTCGGGACGCCCACGACACCGGCACCTCGGGGAGCGCTCCACTCTCTCCGCGGACCCGCCCGCTGCCGTGAACCAGGTCGTGCTCCCAGACTGCCTTCGCCGTGCGCTTGGTCGCCATCGCCCACCGACGCGCCGGCCCCGATTTAACGCCGCTCCCCGCCCTTGAGGCCGTCAGGCGCGCGATGGGCCCTCCGGCTCCGGGCCCCCGATTCGGCGGCCGGAGGCCGTTGTGTGGGGCGCTACGGAAGGGGGTGCCGCGCTTTGTGCCCCCGGGGATTGCCTCGGGCGTTGCCCCGATGCGGCTTCCCGACGTGCCGAAGTACATCGTCCTCGAGCCGGGGGGCGGACTCGCCCTGACGATCCGCCTCGACGCCCCCGCCTGCGAGATCGATGTCCGCATGGAGAACGAGGGACCGCGCCGCAGCTTTGTCCTGATGATCGGCCACCCCGGGGGTCCGTTCGTCCAGCGCGTGCGACTGTCGGGACGGGCGAAGATATACTTCGACCCCGGCACCTCCGGGGAATACCTGCTCCTCCTCTCAAACCCGATGGCCGAACCCGTGGTCCTCCGCCTTCTCGCTCGGAACATCCCGCGCCGGCCGAAACCTCGCGGGAGCCGCCGGAGTGCACGGCGAGAGGCGCCGCGACACCGGATCGGGAGGGGTCGAGCCGCGGCGAAACGCAGGGTGAGGTAGTAAATACCGGGGACCCGTGCGAGTCGCCCGATGGACCCCTCGACGGGTGACCCGACGCCCCCCCTCGAGCCGTTCAAATCGAAGGTCATCGAGAGGATCCCGTTCCTGACCCGGGCCCAGCGCGACGCGGCGATCGAGCGGGCGGGGTACAACCTGTTCAACCTGACCTCGGACGAGGTGACGATCGACCTCCTTACCGACTCCGGGACCTCGGCGATGAGCGACCGGCAGTGGGCCGCGATGATGATCGGGGACGAGACCTACGCGGGCTCTCGCAACTTCGCCCACTTCGAGTCGACGGTCAAGGAGCTCACGGGATTTCCGCACATCGTTCCGGCCCACCAGGGTCGGGCCGCGGAGAACCTCCTG